>NZ_KV788977.1:107051-279595 GCF_001807395.1 Arthrobacter sp. HMSC06H05
CGGATTGCGTATCAACGCAATCCGCCCGTCGCTGTTTTCCGTCAGCTATCTTCCCTTAGCTGTTAGAGCAGGCAGCGATAATCGAGGGCAAGAGCGCCTCGATCGCTTTCTTCCGGTGGCTGATGCTGTTCTTCTGCTCTGGGGTGTGTTCGGCGAGTGACTTGCTGGAGCCCAGCGGTTGCACGATGGGGTCGTAACCGAAGCCGCCCTCACCTTGGGGCTCGGTCAAGAGGGTTCCTTCGAGCTCCCCGCGTTCCACGACTTCGTAGCCGTCGGGGCTTGCCACTGCGGCAGCACACACGAAGTAAGCGCGCCGCTGTATCGGGTCGGTGATGTCGGCCATCTGCGCTAGCAACAAGCGGTTATTAGCTTCATCGTCGCCGTGCACCCCTGCCCAGCGTGCAGAGAGGAAACCTGGGGATCCACCCATGACGTCTACGGCCAGGCCGGAGTCGTCGGCGATCGCGATCAGCCCGGTCTCTCGGGCCACGGTGCGGGCCTTGAGCAGCGCGTTGCCTTCGAAAGTCACGTCACTTTCGACCACATCGGCAGCGCCCGCGGTTGCCGCATCAATGAGCTGGGTGTCTACATCGAGGCCTTCGACCTTGCCGCGCAACAGTTCGCGTAGCTCCGCTAGCTTTCCCTGATTATGGGATGCCAGCACGATCCGCGGGGCTGTTTCCTCGTTGGGGTTCACAGTTTCGGTAGGGTTTGCGTTCATCGTTGCCATCCCAGTGTTTCGCATTGCATTGCGGCTAGTTCTGCCGCTCCCGTCACTGCCAAATCCAGCAGTGCATCGAGCTCTGAACGGTTGAATGGCGCACCCTCGGCGGTACCTTGTACCTCAACGAAATCGCCCGAGCCGCGGACCACAACGTTCATGTCCGTCTCCGCGCGGACGTCCTCAACGTACGGCAAATCCAGAACAGGGGTTCCGTCGATGATGCCCACCGAGACTGCCGCGACGGTATCGGTCAGCACCTGCGCGTCCTGATCAACTAGGCCTTCTTGGCGTGCCCATTCGACTGCGTCGGCGAGTGCGACGAATGCGCCGGTGATGGCGGCGGTGCGGGTGCCGCCGTCGGCTTGAAGTACATCGCAATCGAGCACGATGGTGTTTTCACCGAGCTGTTTGGTGTCTATCACGGAGCGAAGGGATCGGCCGATGAGCCGGGAAATTTCGTGGGTTCGGCCCCCGATTTTCCCTTTGACGGATTCACGCTGATTGCGGGTGTTGGTTGCCCGCGGCAACATCGCGTATTCAGCGGTAACCCAGCCGCGCCCTTCTCCTTTGAGCCAGCGGGGTACGCCCTCGGTGAAGGAAGCGGTGCACAGAACCCGGGTATTACCGAATTCGATGAGAGCTGAGCCTTCAGCGTTTTTTGACCATGCCCGGGTGATGGTGACGGGGCGCAGCTGGTCTGCTCGGCGACCATCGGCGCGTGTGTTAGTTATGCCCATGCGGTCATCGTATCCGTTCTTTGGTGGTTTCACGGTGTTTTGTAATCGGCTTGTTATGTGTTGGTGCGGCAAGGGTCGCCTGCATTTATGGCGAGGGATTTTATGGCGATGGATCGTGTGGCCCCGGTTGGACAGGGTTTTCGCGGGTTCCGCGGTGGCCTGGGATGGGCCGGTGCCGCACGCCGGCCTCTTGAAGTGCGCGTGCTAGGGATTCTGGGACGCGGGACATGGTTGCAGTGCGTGGGTCGCCGATGCGTTCGCCTGAACGTACGCCGTAGGTTACCCCTGAGACGGCCACCGCGAGTTCGCCACTGTATTCGGCGCGGGCTTCTTCTAAGACGGTGGTGTGGTCGGTCCAAACGGGGATGTGGGTGAGCAGGAGCCGCTGGACTGCGGCTGCTTTCGCTGCCTCCCCGGCTCGCTTTCCGGTCAGGTGGACTCCCTTGATGTGGTCGTCGCGTCCTTCTTGGAATGCGGCCTCACACAAGAAGAGGTCGGCATCACGGGCGGCTTCGACGAGTTCGGGGCATTCGTCCGTGTCTCCTGAATAGGTCAATACGGAGTGGATTTGCCGGCCTTCGAGGATCTCGTGTCCTTCAATGCGGAACGCATAGGCCTCATCGACGGGATGGACCACCGGATACGGTGTTACGGTCAGCGGCCCTATCGTGACGGCTTTGTGCGCAACCCAATCCCGGAAGTCGAAGTCTTCACGCATACCCGGATCGCGCGGTAGGCCGTAGGCGTCTGCCATGCGGTCTGCGGTATCGGCTGGGCCATAGACCCGCACGCGGTCCCTGCCCCAGCCTTCTGGGTCCCAGTGCACTGCAACGTGTAACCCGCACAGATCCATGCAGTGGTCTGGATGCAGATGGGATATCAGGACCGCGTCGATGTCTTTGAGGTCCATGTAGCGTTGCAGTACGCCAAGGGATCCGGACCCGAAATCCAGTAGCACGCGCCACGGGCGGGTTCCGTCGTGTGCGGTCAGCAGATAGCACGATGCAGGCGAGCCGGGGCCTGGGAATGATCCCGTGGAGCCGATGATCGTCAGTTTCATGTCATGAGCTCCGATTAAGTGTTGTCGGGATATCGCGGGATCATGTGGGTTACACCCGTCACCTCGGGTCCGAGGAATCGTTGAGCCATGACCGAGAAATGCTCGGTGTCACCGGTAGCCATGAACGTGTGGCGCGCGCTCGCCTCGGGCGGGGCGATGAGGCCTGCCTCGGTGAGGGAACGGAACACGTCTTTCGCGGTCTCGTCCGCTGAGGACACCAGGCTCACGTCCTCCCCCATGACGTAAGAGATCACGCCCGTGAGCAACGGGTAGTGCGTGCACCCCAGCACGAGCGAATCCACGCCATATTCTTTGAGCGGCTGCAGATAGCTCTGGGCAACATCCAATAGTTCCTCGCCTGAGGTTTCGCCGCGTTCAACGAACTCCACAAAACGAGGGCACGCAGCCGCACGCACCTCAATATGCGGGGCGGCCGCGAACGCATCCTCATAGGCTCGTGAGCGTACCGTGGCTTGCGTACCAATCACACCGATGCGGCCCGTACGGGTTGCACGCACCGCCGCACGCACGGCCGGCTTGATCACTTCAACCACCGGGATGCCGTAACCCACCGTGTAACGCTCGCGTGCATCGTGCAAAACAGCGGCCGAGGCTGTGTTGCATGCGATCACCAAAAGCTTGACACCGGCCTCGACCAGCTGGTCCATGATGTCGAGCGCATTCGCGCGCACCTGCGCAAGCTGCAACGGCCCATACGGGCCGCGCCCGGTATCCCCCACATAGAGGATGGACTCCTGTGGAAGCTGATCGATGATCGCGCGAGCCACCGTGAGCCCGCCAACCCCGGAATCGAACACGCCGATCGGCGCCAACGTGGGATCACTCGCTGAAGCTTCTCCACGCAACGCACGAGTCACCGTAGCCGCGGCGTTGTTTTCTGTTGCGACGCTGCCTTCCACTGAGGCGTTTTCTGCTGAGGCGCTATCCGCTCGGGCGCTATCTGCTAAGGCAGAGTTCAATGCCGGTTTCATGGTCTCCGTTATGCACATAGAAAATGAGGTGCTTGATGCGTATCTAGGCTAAGCCTTTCCACGCAACAACGCATGCATGAGTGAGTCTTGCAGCCACGAGGTGAAGCCGTAAAGCATAACCATGCCTTGGTCCGGGTCATCGGACACTCCTTGTTCCATGGCTTCCTGCACGCGATCGGCGTCCTGTTGATCCTCGATGCCCAGGCGGGCTGCCAATACAAGCCGCATGACGTTGAGTGTCGAGGCCACCTGCCCCGCTTTCTCATGCGGAACCAAGAATGGGTCTTTCATCACAGCACGCGCAAGCCACTTCAAGCCTTCCCTTTGACGAGCGATGAGCCCCGGCTCGGTGCGTGCACGCATCGCTGCATCCGCACCGTCAAGGGCGCCCACCGCGTCATCGGTATGGATCGAACGCGGCAAGATAGCCAAAAGCGCTGGGTCCTGAGGGTCATCCAACGTAGCCGACCCGCCTAGCAGCGAGGCCCCCGCGTCCGCTATGTCGTTACTGAGCCCCAGTTCTTCCCACCAGCGGTCTGCCCCGTCGGCTGCTGTAACTGTTGGTTCTTCTACGGAGTCTGAGGCTGTCCTTGAAGCGGCGCCCGTTGTGCCCGATACGGCCTTCAGACCCGCATCGACGTGTTCGGCTTCACGCCCGGCAAGCAACTGGTCGATGTCGCGAGCCAGCATCACCAACAGCTGGGCCTCTGCGTAGTCAAGTTCAGTTGAATAGCCTTTTCGTGTAGCTCTGAAAGGACGTGCCATCAGGCGTCGCCTCCGCGCATCGTGGCCTGCAAACCGAAACCGTGCATGGCTTCAACATCGGCTTCGATCTTTTCCCGCGGCCCGCGAGCCACCACGGCCTTGCCCGAATGGTGCACTTCAAGCATGAGTTTCTGTGCAACCGAATCCGAATAGCCGAAGTACGTGCGGAACACGTAGGAAACATAGGACATCAAATTGACCGGGTCATCCCACACAACAAGCTCGAAAGGGCGCGAGGCAGCGGGTGCGAACGCGTTGTCCTTCTCCACTTGATAACTCACAGAGGTTGCGGCAGCCATACGACACATTGTAGTGGTGGGACCCGAGTGCCACCTCAGAGGGCTTGACATATTAGGCTGGGGGCATGTCAACGAGCACGTCACTGATGACCGACCGCTACGAGCTGACCATGATCGAGGCCGCGATGGCCTCCGGTACAGCAAACCGTAAGAGTGTTTTTGAAGTTTTCGCACGCCGTCTCCCGGAGGGACGCCGCTACGGCCTTTTGGCCGGTACCGGACGGTTCCTTGAGGGGCTTGAAAACTTCCGTTTCACCACCGAAGACCTCGATTACCTCTCGGATAACAAAGTGGTTGGCGATGCGATGCTCAACTGGCTCGCCGATTTCCGTTTCTCCGGCAATATCACCGGCTACGCCGAAGGTGAGATCTATTTCCCGAACTCCCCGATCATGCAGGTCGAGGCCACGTTCGCTGAAGCGGTGATCCTGGAAACCTATCTGCTCTCAGTGCTCAACTATGACACCGCGGTCGCCTCAGCGGCGTCCCGCATGATCGCTGTAGCGGGCGGACGGCCATGCATTGAGATGGGATCGCGGCGGGCCAACGAAGAGTCCGCGATCGCGGCGGCACGCGCGGCCGCCATCGCAGGCTTTGCTAGCACCTCCAACCTTGAAGCGGGCCGCCGCTACGGTCTCACAACCGCGGGCACGGCCGCGCATTCCTTCACCCTGCTGCACGATTCTGAGCGTGAGGCGTTCAAAGCCCAGATTGATTCGATGGGTGTTGACACGACCCTGCTCGTGGATACCTACGATGTGGAGCAGGCCGTGCGCACCGCCGTTGAAGTAGCAGGGCCCCAGCTTGGTGGTGTGCGCTTGGACTCAGGTGATTTGCTGTCCCAGGCGGTGTGGGTGCGGGAGCTTCTCGATGATCTCGGCAACCCGAATACCAAGATCATCGTGACCTCGGACCTCAACGAGTACGCGATCGCAGCGCTGCGTTCTGCCCCAGTGGATGGTTACGGGGTCGGAACCCAGCTCGTGACCGGCTCGGGTGCACCGACCGCCTCCATGGTGTACAAGCTGGTTGCGCGTCAGGGCAATGACGGCCAGTGGGTTCCGGTCGCGAAATCGGCATCCGGTAAGAAATCGGTGGGTGGTAAGAAGTATGCGTACCGCCAGATCAATGAACGCGGCCGCGCAACCGCTGAGCTGATCGGTGTGAACCGGGTTCCTTCCGGGGCCACCGATAGCGACCGCCCGCTGCAGATCCCACTCGTGGTGAACGGCGAAATCCAGGACGGTTTGACCGGCGCTGCTGGTGTCGAGGCAGCGATCGAGCGGCGTAAATCCTCGATCGAAGAAATGCCGGGGCGGGCACGCCAGCTGATGCGGGGCGAACCCGTGATCCCAACGCTGATCGAGGACTAAGATCACAGAAAGACGAAACCCACAGAAACAAAACACCCACAGAAACGAAGCACACACAACCGGCGGCGCCCAGGGCATAGATGGCATATTTGTTCTGGACGCCGCCGCTGTTGTTAGGCGCCGTCCACGGTTAGGCGCCGTCCACGGCGTTTATTTTCGGCCCTTATTTTTGGCCGACAAACCATTTCTGTAGCGTCGAGATGCGGTTACGTAACTGCTTTTCGGAAGCCTGCGCCACCGGCGGGCCACCACTAATGGCGCGTAGCTTGTTGTGGATCTGACCGTGCGGAATACCCGTCTTATTCGCATACGCCGCAACAGACTTAGCGAGTTGGGTACGCAAATCCATGAGCTGGCGGTGATCCACGACTCCCTGTGTTTGTTCTCCCGGCGTTTGTTGCTGTGCCGCGGTCTTCCGCTTGCTCAGGTGCTTGGCCTGCCGCTGACGCAACAGCTCACCGACCTGTTCGGCATCCAGTAGGCCCGGGATACCAAGGAAATCAAGTTCCTCTTCGGAACCCACGCCCGCGCCTAGCCCGAACTCACCGCCGTCGTAGAGAACACGGTCGAAGCTCGCATCCGATTCAAGGGCCTGGAAGGTGCCATGAGTGAGCTCACTTGATGCGCGCTCTTCACGGTTGGCTTGAGCCAGTTCCGCCTCGACTTCCTGCATCGTCTGGTCTTCACCGCTACTTGGCCGGTCCAGTGCGTGATCGCGCTCTACCTCCATCTCGTTGGCAAGATGCGTCAAAACAGGCACCGAGGGCAAGAAGACGCTCGCGACCTCGCCGCGCTTGCGGGAACGCACGAAGCGCCCGATCGCCTGAGCAAAGAACAGTGGTGTGGACGTGGAGGTCGCATAAACGCCGACTGCCAAACGCGGCACGTCAACACCCTCAGACACCATGCGCACGGCGACCATCCACCGTTTCGTGTTCTCTGTGAAGTCCTCGATGTGTTGCGAGGCCCCGGCATCATCGGAGAGCACAACCGTGGTCTTCTCGCCTGTGATGCGATCCAGGATCGCCGCATACGCACGCGCGCTGTCTTGGTCGGTTGCGATCACCAATCCGCCGGCATCCGGAACGCTTCGACGCACCTCAGTCAAACGCTGATCCGCTGCGCGAAGAACCTTCGGGATCCACTCACCTTCAGGGTTCAAAGCGGTACGCCACGCGGACTGTGTGATGTCTTTGGTCGCGGCCTCCCCCAACTGGGCTTCCATCTCTTCACCTGTTGAGGTGCGCCACCGCATCGAACCGGAATAGGCCATGAACATGACAGGGCGAACAACGTGATCCTTGAGCGCCTCACCGTAACCGTAGGTGTAGTCGGCTTTCGAACGGCGGATGCCCTCTTCGTCTTCTACATACTCAACGAACGGGATCTGCGCCGTATCCGAACGAAACGGCGTACCCGTAAGCGATAGCCTGCGTACCGCAGGCTCGAACGCCTCCCGGATACCGTCGCCCCAACTCAACGCGTCGCCTGCGTGGTGGACCTCGTCCAGGATCACGAGCGTCTTCCCGGCCTCAGTGCGTGCTCGATGCAGCAGCGGCTTGTTCGCAACCTGCGCGTATGTCACCGCAACGCCGATGAAGCCGCGGCCGTGGCGGCCATCGGAGTTCTTGAAATTCGGGTCAATAGAGAGCCCGATGCGGGCGGCGGCGTCAGCCCACTGCGTCTTCAGGTGCTCGGTCGGGGCTACAACAGTGATGCGGTTGATGGTGCCGCGCTCAACCAGGGTCTTGGCTACACGCAACGCGAACGTTGTTTTACCTGCGCCTGGGGTTGCTACTGCAAGGAAGTCCTTCTCTGGGCTGTTGAAGAACGCTTCAAGAGCCTCCGCCTGCCACTGCCGTAGCTTAGGAGCCGTGCCCCACGCGGCTCGTTCCGGATACGCCGGTGGCATGTCCTCGCCCACGGAAAACAGGGCATCGGACATAAAAGCATCACTCCACAATCATTCTTCAACCAACAGAAACAGAGCACCGGTTTCTATGAGGAAACGGGCGCAACAAAACAAGCATCGCGTGCAACGAACACGGCTTGGAAACAGCGCGACAGTGAACCGCTGGGTCAACCCGCGCGGACGCTGGGCTAGCTTAGTCGCCCATCATCGAATCATAGACTTCCTTGCAGTCCGGGCACACCGGGAACTTCTGCGGGTCACGGCCTGGAACCCAAACCTTGCCGCACAAGGCGATCACCGGTTCACCCGTGAGGGCGGACTCCATGATTTTGTCTTTCTGCACGTAGTGCGCAAAACGTTCATGGTCCCCTGGTTCCGACAACTGCTCTTGCAGCTGCCGGTCCATCACAGCAGTGCCGCCAGGTGAGGCGGTGTCAGGCGAGGCAGGATCGTTGGCATAGGGATCGTTGAGAGAACTCATGCGACCCATTCTATGCCGCCTTCGCCCGAGCGCACACGAGGAAAGATGATTGATCACGCGTGGCGGATCACGGTCTGCATCAGTTCAGGCGTCGAACGGTCATACCATTTCCCGCCTAGCCAGATACCTACTACACAGATCACCAGACCCCACACGATGTCGAACGCGGCGGTTACTGCGAACGGAACCACGCGTGCCTCGTTCCACGCCATGAGGTAGAAGACCATGGTAGGCGCGAGCAGAATGGCTACGGCGACGAGGTAGAGGGTCTGGGTAATGAACATCCGCATACCGGCGCCCTGTGGCGTCTGGAACGGGGAGTCCCCGGGCTGTGGAACAGCATAAATCCAGCGTGCCGATACCAGCGCGGACAGCCCCAATGAAACACCGAGTGCTGCCAGCGAAGCCAGTAGCGAATCAGGAATCATCTCGACGCGGTCCAGAATCAGCAACGGAACCACCGCGGATAGTCCGACTGCTACGAATGAGAGCGGTAGCACCGCAACTACACGGCCCAGCCGGTCCTGCCAGCCACGCACCCCGGTGAGAACATGTGTATGGAACGCCGTTGAGTCATAAGAAATATCGGCAGAAATACTGAACCCCATGAGCGCGCCAACCATAATGCCGGCGAGGTGGCCACCGAAAGCCGCGTCCGGTTGGAACAGTGGCATGAATATGCCGATCACCACGATGAGGACCGGCACCATGATCAGGGAGGCTGAATAGCGGGCGTCCTTAAGCCAATAGATCAGCGCGCGGCCGGCGATCGCACCCCACGGAGTTGCCGGCATGCGCCCGATCCAGCCCAGCCCCTTCACGTCTTTCGATGCGGCCGTATGCGGAGGAGACACCGCGGCCTTCTTGACGATGCGGACATAGAGAACCCAACACACCACAAGGCTCACAAAACCGATCACGCTACTGATCACGCCGTGGACCATGTTCCCCGATGCAAAGGCCCACACAGCGCCAAAGAACGCACCGAACGGCGAATATGAACTCACGGTAGCTAGCGTGTTTAGAACGTTCACGATCAGGTGGTGATCCGTCTCCGGACCCAACGTGGCCATCATCGGCCCCATGAACATGACCGGGAGGAACAAGACCACAGTCCCTAATTCACGCACACCACGCTTGACACCCACCGTGCTAAACCACGTCATGAACGTACGCCCAAAAAGCTGCGCCGCCAACGCTGAGAGCAGACCGGCAACAATCGCCCACGCGAGCAAGTCAGCGTTGAACTTAAAGGAGAAGGCAGCGATCAGCATGAAGATCAGCGTTGCCACGCCAGGGACTCCGATGAAACCGGCGAGTAACAACCCTGGAGCGAGCCTTCCAGCGCTGATGGGGAACAACGCAAAGCGTTGCGGCTCCATCGCCCCATCCATGCCCGTGAAGAACGCGGGCACAACAGTCCAACCCAGCACTACCAGTGCGCTCAGCGTCACCACGATCATCTGAGCAAAAGGCGCATCTTCCGGGGTCATCGCCGCCAACGCCAACGCACCGATCACCAGCAGGAACCCCATGTACAGCCCGCCCAGGATTACGCCAAAAAGCTGCCATTTATTGCGGATCAGGCCGTTAACGAACAACCTCCACCGCAGCTTGATCAGCTGTGCAACCAAGACAACCCTTCCTGCTCGCCGCGGCCACCCACCAAGTCAACAAAGCGGTCTTCAAGGGTCATACCGTCGCATACGTCTTGCACCGTCCCAGCAGCCTTGAGCTGCCCCTGCGCAATCACCGCAACGTGCGTGCACATCCGCTCAACCATCGCCATGACGTGGCTCGAAATCAGGACCGTACCGCCCTGCTCAACATAGTTGTTCAAGATGTCGCGAATATTGGCACTCGAAACAGGATCCACGGCCTCGAAAGGCTCATCCAAAACCAAAACCTGCGGCGCTTGAATCATCGCACACGCAAGCGCGATCTTCTTATGCATACCCGCGGAATAATCCACAACCTGCTTATCAGCCGCGTCTTGTAGATCCATGACCCGCAAGAGATCCTCAACGCGCGCGTTAACCACCTCGGCATCCATGCCACGCAAACGTCCCGTGTATGTGATCAGCTGACGGCCCGAAAGCCGATCAAAGAGCCGCATACCATCAGCCAGAACGCCCAGCTTCTTCTTCGCTACGAGTGGTTCCTTCCACACATCGACGCCGTGAACATACGCATGTCCGGTATCCGGGCGTAGCAAGCCGGTCAGCATCGATAGCGTTGTGGTCTTGCCTGCCCCGTTAGGCCCCACCAAGCCATAGAACGATCCACGCGGAACGTCGAAGGCGAACGGGTAGACCGCGACCTTATCCCCGAAACTCTTACCTAGCCCACGGAAACTCACCGCCGCCGAGGACGGATCCGCTAAACCTTGCATCTGATAACTTCCTTGCCTCTGATGTGATGTTGTTTCATGACCTTTATGCGTAGGCCCCACCCCACGTTAATGGTTATGCGCAGGTTCGCCTGAAATATGCGTCATATAAAAATCGAACCATGCGATTTAATACAGATCAAGAGCCACACTAGAATGTGTGGCTCTTGACACATTTTCTCCGGTTACTTCACCGGTTCAACTAGAACAAGCTCATCGCCAGCTTGCGGCGACCAGCGGCAACGCGTGGATCGTTCTGCCCCACCGCGCTGAACAACTCAACCAAGTGCACCCGTGCCGCCTCACGGTCATCACCGCGATGCGCTCCGATGAAACGAATCAGACGTAAGAAGGCATCATCCACGTGCCCGCCCACGACGTCAAGATCAGCGACATCGATCTGGGCCTGAACATCATCCGGGTTGGAAGCCGCAGTATCACGGACCTCCTGCGCATCGAAACCAGAGACCCGCTTCAACAAATCAACCCGATGCACACCGGCCTCAGCCTCCGCATCAGCCGGGTTCTCCTCCACGGCACGCTCATACAAAGCCCGCGCCGCATCATATTCCCCTTGCGCAACCAGCGCATCAGCCTCAGCGAACCGGCCACCAGCCGCTTCGGCGCCAGCCGTGTTAATAGGTGCGACCGTGGAAGCCATCCCCTGCTGAACCGCAACCTGCTGCAACTCCTGAAGTGTTGCCGCCATCTGTTCGGAATCAACGGTGCCTGCGAAGAGCGGCATCGGTCGGCCACCTAAGACCGCAAGCAGCATCGGCACCTGCTGAATCTGCAAGGCCTGAGCCACACGCGGATGCTCATCGACATCCACAACACCCAGAACGAACTTACCCGCCTGAGCCTCAACCGCATCATCCACAACCCGGACCACGGAGTCGGCGGCTTCAGAGCGCGCCGAATACGCGACCAAGAACGCCGGGACCCGCGTGCTGAGCTGCGCGAACTCCTGCAGCGACTCTTCCGTGACCATCGTGGCCCACTGGCCCAGCGAGGCTTCCATGTCCGATGCCTCAGTAGCCTGGCCTGGGGTTTGCTGGCCTAGCGATGATAAGTCCACAGCACCTGCCGAGGACGCTGGAGCGGCGAACTCAGCTTGGCTTCCGGAAGCACCCACACTCGCATTCGGGTTGTGCGCCTGCCCAGGCTGTGCATCAAATGATGAAGAATCCATCGACACTGCGTGCCTCATCCTCTCAGTCGTGCCCCGCAGGTTCCTCGGGGCGCACGGTCGCTACTTCAGCTCTACACCAACAGGGACATACGACATACCAACGACCTCGGCTGGTTTGCCGTCCTTGATGTTGATGACCACAGGAATCGTGAGGCGAGCCTCGACCGGCTTGTCAGTCTCTTCCTTGCCAACAAACTCGCGGATGAAGCCGGCGAGCTTCGTCTTACCGCCGTCCTTCTCCGGGGTCATCCTCATGGTTTCGGTGACCAAACCGGAGACCATGACACTGCCATCCGGCATCTTCAAAGCGTTAGCAGACTTCGCGTTGACCTTGTAATCGGTCGTGAACTTACCCTTGCCGTCGCCCTCGTAGCTCTTCTTGGTCTCCGAGTTTGCTTTACGCAGCTGATCGACCATCGGGGACTTAGCGAACTTCTTCGCAGCGCCGGACTTCGCATCACCCAGTGCAGAAGAGAACTGTTTCAGGGCATCTTCAGGTGACATCGGGCCACCCTTCTTACCTCCCCCAGAAACTGCGCGGACCTCCGGGTCCCCCACTGCGATACCCGGGAACGTTGCCCCCTCGACCATCGGGACTGCGGACACAACCTTGTACTGGGAACGGGCGTTCGCCTGCTTGAGGGTCACAATGACCGGCAGGTCCTTGTTGCTGCCCGTGGTCACAGCCATGATGGTTCGAGGGAAGCCACGGTCTACCGGAACCGCGGCGGTCACAACCTTCTTCGAAATCGGCGGAACAAGATTGTCGTTGAGCTTGACCTTCTTCTTCAACGCGCTGTAAAGATCCTGGCGCAGGTTCAGAGCGTCTGCCTCAAAACGTGATTCGAGCTTCTTCGCGTCACGCTTCTTATCGCCCTCAGCAGCAACGTCGCTGACATCACTCATGATGCGCTCAAGCTGGGTTGTGACCAGGATCGAATAGGCTTCCTCTTCTTCAGCCTTAGCGGTGGCCTCCTCAGACTTCTCGGCCGAGGTGTCCGCCCACGCGACCTGAGACGGGAGCGCAAGGCCGAGGGCCGCACCCACAGCAATCAGGCCCTTCCAGGCACGAGAGCGCCGACCCTCACGTTGGCCAAGGCTCTTAGTTGTAGCAGGTTCAGCAACAGAGCGGAATCGTGGATCTTCTTCAGGGTTCACGTCATCGCCCTCCTGCCAGTTGCGCTCATCGTCTCCCCATGATTGTTCGCCGTGAGCCGGTGCGGCAGATCCGCCGCCGTAATAGTCGTCATCGTCGTCGCGGCGGTCCTGGTCGTTACCGTCATGTTCCTCAGAATCAGCGGGAGCAACCACGCCGTGCCTGCGGCTTGCAACGATCGTGTCATCCGACTGCGGAACATATGGATCGCTACCGCCAAAGTTAGGCAACTCGTATTCAGCCGTATCGCCGGCACCTTCAAAGGAGTCACCGTCGTATCCAGCATCTGCCCCCGGCTGGCCGTCTGGATGCCCAGCGGCGGCGCCAGCACCGACACCGGCACCGATACCTGCGCCAGCGGCGCGGCCGGTGTGGTTAGCCCGCCGGTCAGCGTCCTCTCCTCGACGAGCCGCTGCGGCACGGCGCGGAGAATCAGCAACGCGACGGCCACCGCGCCGCTTCGGACGAGACATCGCCAGAATCAGGGCAAGACCAAACAAGATGACAGCGGCAACAAACCACGGAGTCGCTTTAGCCCACTTGGCTGACATCTCAGCCTCCGGGTTATCCCACGTCACCACAAGATCCTTCGGCGCAGGTTCAGTCCCGTCCTTAATGACCAGCAGCGCGACAGGACCGTGAATCTCCTCAGGCCAGGCCACATCCCACCGGCCTTCTTGCTCAGACTCTGAAATCCAGAGGTCAGAGCCCTGAGGATTAGGAGCCTTTGCATCGCCCTTCTTGTGCTCGACCTTGAACGTGCGCGAACCGGTGTCCACAGATTCGATCACGTTCATCGCAGAGGACCCCGCCCACTCCTGGATGTCCCAGGGGCGTGCGACTGCGACCGTGAACTTGCCTTCTTCCCCCAGTTTGACCTCTGGGTTGGAATCCGGCGCCAAATGAATCTCTGAAGAAATCATGGTGATCGGCGCATCCGGGGTATCGTCCGGGATCTCAGCGCTGAGGCGATCCTGCGGAGACCACCAGGTCATGTGTCCGATACCGATAATGAGGCACACCACGCCTATCACCAGGGCAGCCGTGCTAATAATTTTGCGCACTATAGGTCAATCATCCTCGTATCAGCCGCGGCGCACAGCACCGCAGTTCGGTCAAGTCACAATCGCGGGCGATGCCGCGTCTACTAAGAGTCTAACGAGTAGACCCTCGTCTTTCCCGTAATTCGCTCCAAACTTAGGTAGTCTAGCCGACATGACTGCGCGTTCAGATGAGCCCAACGCCTCGGAGCTTGATGGCCAAACCTCCAGGCCTCCGGGCATGCAACCCGAAGACCTCCCCGATGAGATACGCCTCGGCGGTGACCTACCTAGCGACCCGGACTCTAGCGACACGCCGGCATCATCTGACAGCGAGGATCCCGACGTAACGGCGGAACACAGCAAGGCTGAGCCCTCCACCGGCCAAACCGGGCGGCCTGAACCGGAGAAGGACACGCTCGCGGTGCGAGCGCCCGATATCGACGCAACAAACTCGCTCAACCCCGGCCCCATACCAGCCCCTACCCCTGCCCCCGCGGCGTCTGCACGGTTCCGCAAGTTTGTTCCGCACTGGCTAGGCCGCGCGCTCACCACCACGGATAGACCCTTACCCTATGATCCCGGGTCCCCGCAGGCCACCATCGATGGATCCGGTGCATCCAGCAATTCTGAAGCGGACGAAACCTCCAGCTCGGCGCTTGGAACAGCGAAAAGTTCGCCAGACAGCCCCGCACTCCAGACCCCCGTGAAGTCCGGTTTCGGTCTTGCAGTAGGTGTAGCGCTTGCCGTCATGGCGTGGCTGATACTGGCGGAGCTATCTCAGCTTTTGACGTGGATCGCGCTGGCATTGTTCATCGCGTTAGGCATGGACCCCATCGTGCGCTTCTTCGTATCCCGCGGGTGGCGGCGCTGGGTCGGTGTGCTCGTGGTCGTGCTCGTACTTCTCGCGTTCGTGGCTGGCTTCTTGAGTTTGCTGATCCCCGCGCTCATCACCCAGATCTCTGAGCTAACTCGACGCGCGCCCGCGATCCTTGATGACGTCACCGCCAAACCGATGGTTCAGAAACTGGATGCTCAGTTCCACCTCATCGACAAAGTCGGTGAAGAAGTCAGGTCCATCATCAACAGCCCTGACACCCTAGCGAATGTGATCAACGCCGGTAACTTTGTGGGTGAGTTCTTCTTCGGCACACTCATCGTGTTCGTTCTGGCAACCTATTTCTTGGCTTCGTTGCCACAACTGAAACTGTTTGTCTTCTCTTTCGCGCCGGCTTCCAGCAGACAGCGGGTCGCCGTGTTGTCAGAGAACATCACGCGTTCGGTAGGCAACTACGTCATGGGGCAAGCAACAGTCGCCATTGTCAACGCTTGCTTCTCGTTCATCCTGATGACGATCTTCGGGATCCCCTATTCGCTGCTACTTGCACTGTGTGTTGCGATGCTCGCATTCATTCCGCTCGTAGGTGGCGTGGCCGCGGGAACCTTGGTTGTGATTGTCTCTCTATTCTCGCTCAGCTGGCAGTCCACACTGCTGTACGCGATCCTCTACATCGTCTACCTGCAGGTAGAGGCCTACTTCATCTCGCCTAGGATCATGTCGCGTGCCGTCAAGGTTCCAGGCGCGGTGGTGGTGATCGCAGTGATCGCCGGTGGTGCGCTCTTCGGCGTGTTGGGTGCGCTCATGGCAATCCCGGTCGCTGCTGCCGCCATCACGCTGATCAAGGAAGTCTTCTTCCGCAGGCAAGACGCCCGCTAACCCAGATCGGGCCCTCCAGTGCAGCTACCGTCTCGGGTTCGCTAGCGCGGCCTCAACGACGCGGCGCGTGGTTCTCCCAGCATCTGCTATGCCAGTGGCGCCTGTCTGCTTGGGCGTCCGCGTCCGATCGTGAACCGTCCGCTCTCCACGCCACAATGTGTGCGATGCCCGGTGGTATCAGCTGATCACAGCCCGGGCAGCGGTAATGTTTACTCGCGCCATAGCCTGGTACTGCGCGCACATGCCATAGCCCGTCGCTGAAGTCCTGTAACGGTTCGTGGCCGTAGTGAAGCCAGCCACTACTTGTATCTAAGTCCCATGCACGGGTCCGTACAGGGCGAGGGCCTCTGCGGGAGGCAGAAGAACGCGAACCCGAGCTCCTGCGGCTTGCGCCACGAGCCTGCGGAGCTCTGCGGTTTTTACGTCCCACGCTGTTCTCCCCTCTTGGCCTAATCCTTGTGTGGCCCGACAACCTGCTACTACCCTACCGAGCCGCTCGCTCACCTGACCGGATGGAGACAAACACCCACGGGGGCTAAACTATCCACGATGCGACTTCTGATTGCTACATGCGCTGTTGATTACACGGGGCGGCTGAACGCCCACCTCCCTAAAGCCAAGCGGCTCATCATGGTCAAAGCCGATGGCTCAGTGTTGATCCATAACGACGGCGGCTCGTATAAACCGCTGAACTGGATGAGCGCGCCTGTTCACACGCATGTGAGTGAACCTGATGAGGTGGATGCCGCAGAAGGTGTTGAGTCGATGTGGATTGTCCGCAACGCCAAGACCGGGGATGCGCTCACGATTCGCATCTATGAGGTGTTCGCCGATGACACGCATGAGTTTGGCGTGGATCCGGGCCTGATCAAGGATGGTGTTGAGGCTGATCTGCAGCGCCTCTTAGCCGAGCAGATCCATCTCATCGGCGACGGCGCGGCCCTGGTGCGCCGTGAGTACATGACCGCTATCGGGCCTGTCGATATTCTCGCGCGGGACGCTGACGGCGGCTATGTGGCGATCGAGCTGAAGCGTCGCGGTGAGATCGATGGTGTTGAGCAGTTGACGCGGTATCTTGAGCTGATGAACCGCGATCCCCATCTGGCGCCTGTCCGCGGGATCTTTGCCGCCCAGCTGATCAAACCTCAGGCCCGCACTCTCGCTGAGGACCGCGATATCGAATGTTTGGTCTTGGATTACGATGCGATGCGCGGCGTCGATGACGTCGAGTCGCGTCTGTTCTGAGCTCAGGCTCGCATAAACCCTCGCATGAAGCCGAGTGCTACCGTTCCGGCCCACTGTCGGCGGCCTTCTGTACTAATTTGATGGCGATTGACGCCAGGTCCCCATACCGGCAACCGGTCCGGCTTCAACCCATGAGGCGAGGCCGGTGTAGTCGCCATAGCTCATCGCAAGATTGATCTGTTGCTCGCGGTTTTTGATCTCGACCACAACCCAGTCGGAGGGGAACCGTCCAGGCACCGTCTCGGACGGTTCCCACCCGAGCACTTGAATGTCCGGCCGTTGCAGCTTCAGCACTGGGATGGGGCTGACAGAAAAGAGGCGTAGAACATCGAGTCGATGGTCGCCGTATCTGCAGATGACGCGCGTCCAGCGCTCCTGTTCGTTGTGTAATGCACCTTTAAACGTGCCGAGGGTACGCCGCAACTGGTTGCGGCGTACCCTCATAGCAACGAAGTAGGCGCCGATCAGCACAAGAACGAGTACTCCAAGCAGGAGCAAGCCCTGTGCGATCGACATGGTGAATCAGGCTTCGGTCGAATCCACGAGCGACGCACGGTCAGCAACGATGGTCACTCGGTTCGAGTCGACCGAGAAGAAACCCCCAGCGGCCTGAATGTGGATGCGAGCGCCATCGACGGGCTCTACCTCCACGTCGCCGCTGGCCAGCAGAGCCATCAGTGGCGAGTGGAATGGCATGACACCAATCTCACCTTCCACCGTGGTTGCTTTCACGAAACGTGCCTCACCGGACCACACGTGGCGGTCTGCTGCGACAACTTCCACATCCAACGTAGCCATAATTACTTAGTGGCCTTCTCGATCTCGTGTGCCTGACGCTGTACGTCTTCCATGTCACCACAGTTGAAGAACGCCTGCTCTGGCAGGTGGTCGACGTCGCCGTCTGCGATCGCCTTGAAGCCTTCGATGGTGTCCTTGATCGGAACCGTCGAACCTTCAACACCGGTGAACTGCAGAGCAGTGTAGGTGTTCTGGGAGAGGAACTGCTGGATACGACGTGCGCGTGCAACGACGATCTTGTCTTCTTCCGAGAGCTCGTCAACACCGAGGATCGCGATGATGTCCTGGAGTTCCTTGTTCTTCTGCAAGATCTGCTTGACGCGGACAGCCGTGTCGTAGTGATCCTTACCCACGTACTGTGGGTCCAGAATGCGGGAGGTCGAGGTCAACGGATCCACAGCTGGGTACAGACCACGCGAGGCGATCTCACGGGAGAGCTCAGTGGTTGCATCCAAGTGCGCGAACGTGGTTGCTGGCGCCGGGTCGGTGTAGTCATCCGCAGGGACGTAAATCGCCTGCATCGAGGTAATCGAGTGACCACGGGTCGAGGTAATGCGTTCCTGCAGCAGACCCATCTCGTCAGCGAGGTTCGGCTGGTAACCCACTGCGGAAGGCATACGGCCCAGAAGGGTCGAAACCTCGGAACCTGCCTGGGTGAAGCGGAAGATGTTGTCGATGAAGAGCAGAACGTCCTGGTTCTGCACGTCACGGAAGTATTCCGCCATGGTCAGGCCGGTCAGTGCAACACGCAGACGCGTGCCTGGTGGCTCGTCCATCTGGCCGAATACCAGTGCCGTGTCCTTAAGAACGCCGGCCTCTTCCATTTCAACCCAGAGGTCGTTACCTTCACGGGTGCGCTCACCAACGCCGGCGAATACCGAGGTACCACCGAAGTTGCGGGCAACACGGGTAATCATTTCCTGGATCAGGACGGTCTTACCAACACCAGCGCCACCGAACAGACCAATCTTTCCACCCTTGATGTAAGGGGTCAGAAGGTCAATAACCTTAATACCGGTTTCCAGCATCTCGGTTGCACCTTCAAGCTCTGCGAAGTGCGGAGGCTTGCGGTGGATCGGCCAGTGGGCGTCGGCCTTGATTTCGTCCTGGTCAACGTCGAGGGATTCACCCAGAACGTTGAAGATGTGGCCCTTGACACCGTCGCCAACTGGGACGGAGATCGGTGCACCGGTGTCCTGTACGGTGGTGCCACGAACCAGGCCGTCGGTGGTCTGCAGGGAAATTGCACGAACGAGGTTGTCACCCAGGTGCTGGGAGGTCTCGAACGTGATCTTACGGGTCTCGCCTGCGAGGGTGACCTCACAGGTCAGTGCGTTGTAGATCGCTGGGATCGCGTCAGCCGGGAACTCGACGTCCACGACCGGACCGATCACGCGAGCGATGCGGCCGGTTGCGCCCGGCGTCGCGGTCGCTGCCGCTTCGGTAACTTGAGCAGTCATGTCTCTCACTTCGCTGTTATAGCTGGGGTGGTCTTCGGTTGAGGGGTCTTAGCCGCCGAGCGAGTCGGCGCCTGCGACGATCTCCGTGAGCTCCTGCGTAATTTCTGCCTGGCGGGCGTTGTTACGCAGTCGCGTGTACTTCTCAATCAGTTCTTCTGCGTTGTCGCCTGCGTTCTTCATTGCACGCTGGCGAGCTGCAAGCTCGGATGCTGCAGCCTGCAACATGGCTGCGAAGATACGAGAGTCCAGGTAGCGCGGGAGCAGTGCGTCAAGCACCTGCTCTGGTTCCGGCTCGTAGTCGTAGAGCGGATGGAGTTCGGATTCGTCCTGAACTTCCTCTTCAACGACTTCGAGTGGAAGCAAACGGGTCACGTTTGGTTCCTGCGTCACCATGGACTTGAACTGGGTGTACACGAGGTGGATCTCGTCTACCCCACCGTTTTCGTATTCACGCTCGAAAGTTTCGAGCACGGCGGCGCCAATTTCTTGAGCAGTATCGAATTCAGGTGCGTCAGTGTTACCTGTCCACACTCGCTTATACTCGCGTCCGCGGAAGTCGTAGTACTGCTGAGCTTTGCGGCCCACCAGATATGCGTCTACTTCCTTGCCTTCTTCCTTCAGAGCTGTGATGAGCTCTTCCGCTTCCTTCATGATGGATGCGGAGTAGGAACCAGCCAGACCACGGTCGGAGGTGAACACCACTACAGCGGAACGCTTAGCGGTTTCCTTCTCACGGGTCAGTACGTGGTCGATTTCGGACTGCGAGGATACGGCAGATACAGCGCGAGTGATCGCATTGGCATAAGGCAGGGCTGCAGTAACGGCGTTACGCGCCTTGGTAATGCGCGAGGTCGCGATCAGCTCCATCGCCTTGAAGATCTTCTTCATCGAAGATGTCGATGCGATCTTCTGGCGGTAAACCCGGATTTGGGCTCCCATGGATGTCCTTTCATGCCCCGCTGGTGGTGGGCGGCGAACCTTCGAGGTTTCGCTGGTTCGCCGCCACCTTCAGCGGATGTGCGATCAGCGCTTCTGCTTGACGATCTGCTCCTGGTTGACGTCTTCGGCAGCCAGAGCGTCATGCTCTTCGTTGCCGGCAGTCACCAGGGTGTCGTGGCCTTCACCGAAGAAGCCACGCTTGAACTCGGTCACTGCAGATTCGAGCTCTGCAACAGTCGAGTCCTCGAGCTTGCCCGATTCTGCGATCGTGGTCAGGATCGAGGTGCGGTGGCGCAGGTTCTCCAGGAACTCGGTTTCGAAACGGTTGATGTCTTCAACCGGGACGTCGTCGAGGTAGCCGTTGGTACCTGCCCAGATGGAAGCGACCTGCTCTGGGACCGAGTACGGCTGGTACTGGCCCTGCTTGAGCAGCTCCATGAGGCGTGCACCGCGGGTCAGCTGCTGGCGGGATGCGGCATCGAGGTCCGATGCGAACATCGCGAACGCCTGCATGTCGCGGTACTGTGCCAGATCGAGCTTCAAGGTACCGGAAACCTTCTTCATAGCCTTGACCTGTGCGGCACCACCAACGCGGGAGACGGAGACACCCACGTCGACAGCTGGACGCTGGTTGGCGTTGAAGAGGTCGGACTGCAAGAAGATCTGACCATCGGTAATGGAAATAACGTTCGTTGGAATGAACGCGGAAACGTCGTTTGCCTTGGTTTCGATGATCGGCAGGCCGGTCATCGAGCCGGCACCCATCTCATCCGAGAGCTTCGCGCAACGCTCGAGCAAGCGGGAGTGCAGGTAGAAGACGTCACCTGGGTATGCTTCACGGCCCGGTGGGCGGCGCAGCAAAAGGGACACGGAACGGTAGGCTTCAGCCTGCTTCGAGAGGTCATCGAAGATGATGAGGACGTGCTTGCCGCCGTACATCCAGTGCTGACCGATTGCGGAACCCGCATATGGTGCGAGGTACTTGAAGCCTGCGGAGTCGGATGCTGGGGAAGCAACGATGGTGGTGTACTCCATCGCGCCGTGCTCTTCCAGGGTGGACTTCACAGCCGCGATCGTGGACGCCTTCTGGCCGATTGCGACGTAGACGCAACGGACCTGCTTGGTGACGTCACCGGATGCCCAGTTTTCACGCTGGTTCAAGATGGTGTCGATCGCGATGGCGGTCTTACCGGTCTGGCGGTCGCCAATGATCAGCTGACGCTGGCCACGGCCGACAGGGATCATCGCGTCGATCGCCTTCAGGCCGGTCTGCAGCGGCTCATTAACCGACTGACGCTGGGTCACCGTTGGAGCCTGCAGTTCAAGCGCGCGACGGCCTTCAGCCTTGATCTCGCCCTGATCGTCAATTGGCTGACCCAGCGGGTCAACTACACGGCCCAGGAATTCGTCACCGACTGGCACGGAGAGAATCTCTCCGGTGCGGTGGACCTCCTGGCCCTCTTCAATACCTTCAAAGTCACCCAGGACAACAACACCGATTTCACGGCGGTCCAGGTTCTGGGCCAGGCCCAGGGTTCCGTCTTCAAAACGAACCAGTTCGTTCGCCATCACGGAGGGAAGACCCTCTACGTGGGCAATGCCGTCAGCTGCCGAGACAACGTGTCCGACCTCTACACGCTCTGCGGAATCCGGGGTGTAGGACTCTGCGAAGCTGTTGAGTGCGTTACGGACTTCCTCGGCATTGATGGTCAGCTCGGCCATCTGCCTCTCCCTGCTCTCTAGATTGGTGGTCCCTACCGGTTTCCGACCGGTCGTTGGGACGTCATGCTTTTAAAACTACTCGGTTGCGGACTTAGCTTGCGAGCTTGCGGCGCAAATCTGCCAGGCGGCTTGCAGCGGTTGCGTCAACCACTTCGTCGCCTACAACAATCCGGACGCCACCTACGACACTTGGGTCGATCACTTCGTTGAGGCGAAGTTCGCGACCGTACATCGAGTTCAGCCCGGCCTGCAGTCGCTCGCGTTGCGAATCGGTCAGCGGACGGGTCACACTCACCGTAGCGATGAAACGCTGCTGCCGGTGTGCCGCGATTTCAGCGAAACGCTCTACCAGTGCGGTAGGTCGCAAGCCGCGAGGATGAGATACCGCCTGCGCTAGCAGTGCGCGGGTCACATCAGAGGCTTGTGGTGCAAGCTTCTGTGCGAGCTCAACCTTCGCGTCGACTGGTGCTTGTGGATCAGTCAGAGCCCACTGGAGCTCGTGATCGGAAGCGACCAGGTCAACGAAACCGAGCAGCTCGGTCTGGAGTTTGTCCAGTCCAGCGGCGCCGTCTACCTTTTCGGCAACGGTCGTCGCGGTGATGGCGGCGACGAGTTCGAGGGTGTCGCCTAGGTCCCGTTCGGTGGAGAAGCGCGAGCGCGCCAGCCCCTCGAGGACCTCGCGAGCCTTATCACCGACACGTTCCCCAAAGAGGCTGCGTACCAGCGAAGCCCGGGCTTCCGGCTCCCGTGAAGGATCCGTCAGCGCACGACGCAAAGCTGCATTCTCGTCGATGACGTTCAGAGCGCCAAACAGATCGGTCGCCCACGAAAGCTCGGCAGTGGATGCCGAAGACTCGAGTGCTGCCAGCGCGTTCGCCAGCGCCTCGTTCGTCGCAGTTGCCATTAGTTCGACGCCCCCTGCTGCTGTGCTTCGAGATCAGCCAGGAAGCGGTCAACAACGCGCTGCGAGCGTGCGTCATCTTCAAGGGCTTCGCCGACAATCTTCGAAGCGAGGTCGGTTGCCAGCGAGCCAACCTCAGTGCGGAGGGAGGCCTGTGCTGCAACGCGCTCTGCCTGGATGCTGGCTTGCGCCTGCTCGGTGATGCGTGCTGCATCCTCAGCGGCCTTAGCCTTCATCTCAGCAAGGATCTGTGCACCTTCTGCGCGCGCTTCCTCACGGATGCGGTTTGCTTCGGTGCGGGCTTCCTGCAGCTGCTGCTGGTATTCAGCTTTGGCAGCTTCAGCTTCAGCCTGTGCGGCCTCAGCCTTCTGGATGCCACCTTCGATAGCGGCGGTGCGCTCCTCGAAGGTCTTCTCGAACATCGGGGTCGCTACCTTGCCGACGATGATCAGCAGAACCAGGAAGCCGACGAGGGTGACGAGCACCTCCCACCAGTTCGGCAGCAGCGGATTAGCGGCACCTGCCGCGAGGATCACTGCGTTATCCATGTTTCACCCGTCTTTCTTGCGTAATGGTCCATCAGCGTGGTTTTCCCTCACCCCTTAAGGGTTGGAAGGGGAATTCACGCGATTAGTTCCAGACGAACGCGAAGACGAGACCCAGAATTGCAAGTGCCTCGGTGAACGCCAGGCCCATGAAGGCGAGTGGCTGCAGCTTGTTCTGGAGTTCCGGCTGGCGTGCGACACCCTGGATGAAGGCAGCGAACACGAGGCCCACGCCAATACCACCACCGATGGCGGAGAGACCGTAGCCGATGGCGTTGAGGTTTCCGGAGATCTGCATGATTTTCCTTTCACGGTGTCCGCGGTTTGTGAACTGGTTTGTGGATCCACGGACAAGGGCGGATGGTTGTCCCTCTAGCGTCTCGCTACAGGGCAGTTTGTTGGATAGTGCTAGTGGGCTTCCGCGATCGAGCTCTGGATATACACCGCGGTCAGCAGGGCAAAGACATAAGCCTGCAGAACCATGATGAAGATCTCGAACAGGAACATACCTACTGCACCGATGAAGACGAGCACACCGAGTGGATATCCATACCACTCACCCATCTTCAGGAACATGAAGTTCATCGCTGAGCCAGCAAGCGCAACGATCATGTGACCCGAAAGCATGGTTGCGAACAGACGCAGCGAGTGCGTCATTGGACGAACCAAGAACGTCGAAACGATCTCGATCGGAATCACAAGGAAATAGAAAGGCCACGGCACACCCGATGGCATGAGTGCGACCTTGAAGTAGCCAATCCCGTGGGTCTTGAAACCCAGGTAGATCCAGTAGACGTACACGATGCCGGCTAGCGCGTACGCTGTACCGACGTGTGACGTGGTGGGCAGTTGGATGAAGGGCACAGCCCCCATCAGGTTGCTGACAAGGACAAACGCAAACAACGCCACCAGAAGCGGGGTGTATTTGCGGAACTCCTTTTCGCCGAGCATGTCACGGCCCACTGAGTTCCGGACGAAGGAGTAGAACCCTTCACCGAAGAACTGGAAGCGGCCTGGAATCATTTGACGCTTGCGTGCTGTAGCGACAAAGAACCACGAGAGGAGCAAAACAGTAAGCAGTACGACAAGCATCTGCTTGCCGAACCCGGTGCCGTATTCGGCGCCCCACGGGATGATCTCCGGAAGGTGGAGGTCATCGATGGTTGGTGGGATGAAACCGTCGGAACCGGCGGCTGTGGAAAGCGCAAGCGCGATCAACGCGTTTCCTCTCTAGAAGCTGTACGGCTGTCTCCGCACAAAGAATCATCGGGATGATCATCGTGGTATTCGGAGACTCGTGCTGGGGTGTGGCTTTATTTCAGGCGTCCGGCTTCCCTACGACGGTCAACGTGATGACGCCAAGCGATATAGAGCCCGGCCACGGCACCTAATCCGGCTCCTACGAAAAGCAGCCACGAACGGTCCAGGGCCATACCCGCCAACCATCCTATCAAACCGAAGGAGATGATCCCGCCGAGTAGATAGGTCACGTATTCGCGCACAGGATGTTCCGCAGCATCTGGTGGCCCATAGCCGCGCTGGGTCGAATTAAGCCTCTTTTTTGCCATTGTCACCACTTCGTTAGTTGTAGATCCGGAGACGGATTTTCATCATCGCCCACATCTCAGCAGCCTGCCAGGCGATGAACGCCCCCACTGCCCCTGCGATGGCCCATCCGCGTGAAAACCAGCTTTCATCCGGTTGGATGAAAAGCAAGAAACCGAAAGCTATCACCTTGATCACGTAGGTGATCATGAACGCCGCAAGAACGGCATCGGGCTTTCTCTTGCCAACCACGTGAGCTACGAGCAAGGAGATAGCAAAGAACACCATAACGACGGCCGCCGCGGCGAACGCTGAGAACGCGCCCGGGAACCTGGCGAAGACCGCCCCGAGGACAGTGATCACTACCGTTACAGCTGAGCCGGCAGCCGCGGAGTAAGCCAGCACCCTCAGCCACGGAAAGGCAATGGAATCCGAGGCTTCGGTGATGAGGTGCGGCTGTTGTTGCGACATCTAGACGCGGCCCTTCCTACGTATATGCAGCTTCTTGTGTTCAGCTTCAGTGCGATGGGCGAGCTTGCGACGGATCCACGGGTGGATCGTCAAGATCCCCGCCCCAAGCAACAGAAGGCCCCAGATCGGCAAGATGATCGGTGCGGGGACCCGGTTGATCAGGATGGCGCCGAACGCGACGATCGCGCTCCACAAATACAGCAACAAGACCGCGCCGCGATGCGTGTAGCCGCCGTCGATCAGCCGGTGATGCAGGTGTCCACGGTCTGCTGTGAAAGGTGAGCGTCCGCGTGCGGCACGCCGCAAAACCGAGAGGAACAAATCGACCAAAGGCAAGGCGATCACCGCGATCGGGAGCACGATCGGCATATATGCGGGGATGTTCCTGAAACGTTCACCATCAAGGGCACGCAAGTCTGCCGTGACAACAATCGTGGCAACAGCCATGACCAGCCCGATCATCATCGCACCGGACTCCCCCATGAAAATCTTGGCGGGGTTGAAATTATGGATCAAGAACCCAAGGGATGAACCCAACAGGATCGCCATCAGCAGCGCACCAAGGTTCGCGTGATCGTACTGATTGACCTGACGGGCAAGCGTATAGCAGTAGATGAAAAACGCGCTCGCGCCAATCGCTGCGATGCCGGCGGCGAGGCCGTCGAGACCGTCAACAAAGTTGATCGCGTTCATCATCATGATCATGAGGAACATCGCCGCACCGATCTGCCACACCGATGAATCGATCTGAACCCAACCGACCGGCAAAACCTCAAGCCTCACCCCGGAAACCGCCATGATGAATGAAGCCAACAGCTGACCTAGCAGCTTGTAGTACCACCGCAGTTCATACAGATCATCGGCGACCCCGACCACCAGGATCACGATGAGCGCCAGAACCAAGCCCGCCACCACATCGGGCCGGATGAACACGCCGGTCAGAAACGGTGCCTGAGCCGAGGCCGCCAACGCAACCAGGAACGCAACGATCATGGACACGCCACCGAGCTTAGGGATCTTCTCGGAATGGACGTCACGGGCACGGACCGGGATATCGGCCATAGTGCGTTTACCTATGGCCCTCAGAACCGGAGTCAGCGTTGTAGACACCACGAACGCTAGAGCCGCGAGCAGAAGATAGACCCTCATGGTTCGGGCGTCTCCTCTGCCACGGTGTTTGGTGCCGGTTCGGTGTTCGGTGCGGGGTTTCCGTCGATGTCGAGGATGCTCGGGTCTGCCTCACGCAGCTGTTCAACGCTCAACGCCCCGGCGCGCACAACCTTGGGTGGTGTGACCGTGTAGTCGACAATGGTCGATGGCGGAGCCGGCTCGGACTCGGACGGCGCGGATTCGGACAGCTCAGACTCGGACGCCTCATCCTCGTTGGTTGCGGCGTCTTCTTTCGTTGCAGCACCCTCAAGGTAGACGGCTACCGAGTCCCCCAGCATCTCGTGTGCCTTCTGCGCGCTCATCGCGGCCGGCATCCCGGAACGGTTAGCGCTTGAGACCGCCAACGGGCCGGTCTGCGACAACAGTTCGAGCGCATCCTTGTGATCAGGCATCCGTAACGCAACAGTGCCCCGGGTCTCTCCGAGGTCCCACGTCAGGGAGGGTTGCGCCATCAAAATGAGGGTCAGCGCGCCCGGCCAGAACTTCTCGGCAACCGCGCTCGCCCCTTCTGGGATGTCAGTGGCCAGCCCTTGGAGTGTCTCGGGGCGTGGGATGAGCACCGGCGGCGGCATGTGACGCCCCCGCCCTTTAGCCGCCAGAAGGGTCGCGACAGCTTGCGGGCTGAACGCGTCCGCAGCCACACCATAGACGGTGTCAGTGGGCATGACGACCAGACCCCTAGCGCCGAGGGCCTCGGTTGCTCGCGCGATACCGTCAGCGCGCGCTTCAGGGTCGGTCAGATCATATGTAGTGCTCACTCTTCTATTCTTTCATTCCCGCGACTGGTTTATTTACACAACCGCTTCTGCTCCGTTGCGCCACATGATCGTGACGCGGTCCCGGCCAGTCAGGTCAGTCATCGTTTGGGTGCGGTTGAATGCCCCGGTGGCGCACGCCGCATGCCGCAAGGGTGAGCCTTGCTCTTCTGCATGCTCCATCAGTATCACTCCCCCCGGTCGCAAGGTGTGGCCAGCGAGCTCGATCAAAGCGAACGGGATACTCAAGCCGTCTCCCCCTCCCCCATATAACGCGGTGTGAGGGTCAAAGAATTGGGTCTCAACATCACGGATCGGCGTGGCATCGGGAACATATGGTGGGTTCACGCACACCATATCCAAGCACCCGGGCTTGGCCGCATAATGGGTGAAAACATCTTCCTCGATCAGCTCCACGCCGGTGCCGGCGAGGTTCCGGCTTGCGTAGCTCGCGGCCTCGCCGCTGGCCTCCACCGCCTCGATATGAACAGGCGCCTGCCCCTTCGCTTCTGTGACATGAGACGCGAGCGCGGCCGCGATCGCCCCGGAACCTGCGCACCAGTCAGCGATCCGCACCTGCCGCGAAGCAGCTTGTGCATCGTAGGTAACTAGCGCATCGTAGGTAGCTGGCACATCGTTCTCAGGCGCAGGTTCACACGCCGCCAGCCCCTGCAGGACCTTCAAAGCCTGTTCAACGAGCGTTTCGGTTTCCGGCCGAGGCACGAAAACGCCCGGCCCCACCTCAAGCTCAAGCCCATAGAAACCGGCAGTCCCGAGGATATGCTGCAGTGGCTCACGGCGCGCCCGCCGCTCAACAAGACGCTCGAACCCCTCTGGTGTGGGGGCACCCCGAAGCGAAGCCGCCATCAACTCACCGCGCGAAACACCCATCGCGTGCGCGGCAAGCCATTGGGCATCGGCTGCCGGTGAGGCAACCCCCGCCTCAGCAAGACGGGCACTCGCCCACCCGAGCGCAGCCTTTAGATCTGAAGGCGCTGCCGATAAATCTGGAGGCGCTGCCGATAAATCTGGAGGCGATGCTCCTGGGTTCGAAGGCGCCCGGCCGTCATCGGAAGGAAGAGACATCTCGGTACAACCTATGTTTTAGTTGCCCTCACCTACGTGGGCTAGGCGCTCGGCTTCATCCATCTCGATGCAGGAGTCGATCACAGCCTGGAGGTCGCCATCAAGCACGGCGTCGAGGTTGTAGGCCTTATAGCCGGTGCGGTGATCCGCGATGCGGTTCTCCGGGAAGTTGTAGGTGCGGATGCGCTCGGAACGGTCCATAGTTCGCACCTGCGAACGGCGCTGATCAGCCTGTTCCGCCTCGATCTGCTCCTGCTGGTGGGCGAGCAAACGCGAGCGTAGAACGCGCATCGCGGCGGCACGGTTCTGGATTTGTGACTTCTCGTTCTGCATCGCAACCACAATGCCGGTCGGCAAGTGCGTGATGCGCACCGCAGAGTCGGTCGTGTTCACGGACTGTCCACCCGGGCCGGAGGAACGGTAGACGTCGATTTTGAGGTCGTTGTCGTGGATCTCGATCTCTTCCGGCTCATCGACTTCCGGGAACACCAAGACGCCAGCGGCCGACGTGTGGACGCGGCCTTGGGACTCCGTGACAGGAACACGCTGGACCCGGTGGACGCCACCTTCGAACTTCAACGCGGCGTAGACGCCTTCGGCGGGTTCGCTGCCGGTCCCCTTGATCGCAACCTGGGCGTCCTTATAGCCGCCCAGATCGGATTCGGTAGCCGAGAGCATTTCGGTCTTCCAGCCGCGGTTCTCCGCGTAGCGGATGTACATGCGCAACAAGTCTCCAGCGAACAACGCGGCTTCCTCACCGCCTTCACCGCCTTTGACTTCGAGGATCGCATCGCGGCCATCGTTAGGGTCACGCGGGATCAACAAACGACGCAGCTTCTCTTCAAGCTCCGGGATCTGGGCTTCGAGCTCTTTGGCTTCTGCCGCGAACTCTTCATCAAGTTCTGCCATCTCGGCAGCGGCCTCGTGGTCTTCACGCGCCTGCACCAGCTTGTTGTGCGTCTCCACGATCGGACGCAATTCGGCGGAACGGCGGCCTAGCTTGCGCGCCATCCCCTGATCTGAATACACGTCCGGATCAGAAAGCCTGGTCTGTAGTTGCTCGTATTCGTCCAGGATCGCTTGGATCGGATCGTTCGTTTCACTCATCATGTTTCCTACGTAGGTCGGCTCACGGTGATCGGCTCTGAAAATACCGGCTCTTAAAACGCCAGGTCTTAGAACACCAGGGTAGAACAAACGCTCCTTATGGCAGGCCCTTCACGTGCCTGCCATAAGGAGCGTTGTTACGCGGCTACTTGCCGTCCAGCGTGGTGCGGTTGACCACCATCAAGAACTCCGCATTCGATTCGGTTTCCTTGATCTTGGTCGTCAAAAGTTCGAGCGCCTGCTGCGGTTCAAGGCTTGAGAGCACCCGGCGCAGACGCCACATGATCTTCAATTCCTCAGGTGAAAGCAGGTTCTCTTCGCGGCGGGTCGAGGACGCGTTGACGTCCACTGCCGGGAAAATGCGCTTCTCAGCGAGGCTGCGTGACAGACGCAGCTCCATGTTGCCGGTGCCCTTGAACTCTTCAAAAATGACCTCGTCCATCTTGGACCCGGTCTCGACCAGTGCTGTCGCAAGAATCGTGAGCGAACCACCATTTTCGATGTTGCGGGCAGCACCGAAGAAACGCTTTGGCGGGTAGAGCGCTGCAGCATCGACACCACCGGAGAGGATACGGCCCGATGCCGGGGCGGCCTGGTTGTAGGCGCGGCCCAAACGGGTCATCGAGTCCAGCAGAACCACGACGTCGCGGCCCTGCTCAACGAGGCGTTTAGCGCGTTCAATCGCTAGCTCTGCAACAGTGGTATGATCCTCAGCCGGGCGGTCGAACGTGGAAGCGATGACTTCGCCGTCCACCGTGCGTTGCATGTCGGTGACTTCCTCAGGACGCTCATCAACAAGAACCATCATGAGGTGAACCTCAGGGTTGTTCTTCTTGATCGAATCAGCGATCGACTGCAGGATCATCGTTTTACCGGCCTTCGGCGGGGAAACGATGAGGCCGCGCTGGCCCTTACCGATCGGGGCAACAAGGTCGATGATGCGCGGACCAACCGACTTAGCGCCGGCTTCAAGACGCAAACGCTCTTCCGGGTAGAGCGGAACGAGCTTATTGAAGTTCACTCGATCCTTGTTCTCGTCAGCCGGCAGACCGTTCACGGTCGCGAGCTTGATCAGCGGCGTGTAGCGGTTACGTTTGCCGTTATTGGAGTGGTTGTTGTTCGCGTCCTCACGCGGAGCACGAATCGCACCAACAACAGCGTCACCCTTGCGCAGGTTGTACTGGCGAACCTGCTTCATCGTCACATAGACGTCGTTCGGGCCAGGCAAGTAACCGGACGTGCGGATGAACGCGTAGTTATCCATCACATCGAGGATGCCCGCGACTGGTGCGAGCACGTCATCCTCGGTCAGCTCGGTATCTTCAACCTCGATCTGGTTACGGCCCCGGTTACGGCGGTTGTTCCGCTGACGTTCGCGGCGGTTACCACGCGAATCGTCGTTGTTGTTGTCACGATTACGGTTGCGGCGGTTGCGCTGGTTACGCGAACCACGATCATCCGAGTCCTCGTGAGAGTCCTCATTGGAGTCGTTGTGATCACGGTCGCGCCCACGCCGGTTACGGCGGTTGCGCTGATTGCGGGTCTCGCGGCGGTTACGGCCCCCTTCGTTGTGCGAATCCTCGGAAGACTCCTCACCGGATTCGTTCTCGGAGCGGTCGTTCTCGCCGTTGTTCTTCTCAGCGCTGTTTTTATCGCTGTGCTTCTTCTCAGCGTTGTTCTTATCGCCGCGGTGCTTATCACTTTCGTGCTTGCCGCCACGGTTTGTGTCGTCGCTGTGATTTTTGTCGCTGTTGTTCTTGTTCTCGTCGCGGTTCTTATCATCTGCGTGCGCAGAGGATTCTTCCCCGGCGTGCTGATCGTTCTTCGACGGTGCACCGGCTGCAGCGGAGGAAGAGCGACGACGGCGGCCACGGCCCGAGCGTGAAGACTCATCCGCCGCATCGGCGGTCTTATCTGTTGCGTCAGAGCTCTTAGCGGAAGCGGAAACACCCTCAGCCGCCCCAGCCTTATCAGCCGGAGCCTTATCGGCGTCCTTCTTCTGAGCGCCCTTGCGCGCTTGGCTCTGCGCGTCTTTCTGGGCCTTTTGAGCTTCTTCCTTCTTCTTAGCGGCCTCACGGTCAGCGACGGCACCGCCACGCTGATGGTCCTGAATCTTGGCCACCAAATCAGCCTTACGGAGGCGACGAGCGCCGGTGATACCCAGCTGCGAAGCCAATTCCTGAAGCTGAGCGAGCTTCAACGATGCCAAACCCCCTGAAGCTTTCTTAGCTGGAGCTTTAGCTTTCGTCTCAGTCTGCTCAACAGGTGCGCCGGTGTTCTCGGCGGTGGATTGGGACACGAAGGTTCCTTCCCTCGTCACATGCACACTTCACACATGAAACATTTTCGAAGCTGTGCTTATTGGGAAAAATTTGGTCATACTGCACCCCGGAACGGTGGTCACAGCAACGGGATTCTTGCCAGGAGCACCATGACAGTAGGCCTGGAAACCAAACCAGTTACAGAAACCAAAGTATTTCCAGCAACCGCTGACGGTGGCCTCACGCCGACTCGCTTGATACCTCGACCGGTATCGAAGCCGGGATAGAGCAAGACTCCCATCCATCCGATGTACATTTCTACACACGTCAACGCACATGCGCCTTAGACGCGGTACTTCGGTGGAACGTGCATCTCATACGCTCAACAAGCGTTCCGATGCACCTCTACCATAGCACCTCGTTCGTCAAGACCTGGCATGAAGACATCCCAGCCGCCTCCCGATGTGACGTCTTTCAAAACCTCAAGTGCGGCATCGGCATGGTTTTCACCGTTGGCAAGCACCAACACCGTTGGACCGGCGCCCGAGATCACAGCCGCACACCCCGCGGCTCGGGCAGCACGCACCAGCCGGGCTGACTCCGGCATCGCCTCAGCACGGAAACGTTGATGCAACCAATCCCGCGTGGCCCGCATCAGATGGCGCGGATCCTTCGTGAGCGCGTATGTCAGCAGTGCTGCACGGCCAGCATCCGCGGCGGCATCCGCGTGATCCACGACCGCCGGCAACAGGCTACGGGCGGCGTGGGTGGACAACGTGGTTTGAGGAACCGCGACCACAGGCGTCAATTGCGGATGAACTCTGGCAACCACCGTGGAGAACTCGACCCCAGCGACTGGGCTCAGCGTCGCACCGCACGCAGTAACCGCTCTGTGGTCTTCACTGTCTTCCCGGGCCGCATCCACGCTCACCGGTTCCGATGCATCCACCGCGTCTTCGGCAAGCGAAATCGTGTAGCCGCCGTACACGGCCGGCGCAACGTTATCCGGATGCCCTTCATAGTGGGCCGCGAGCTGAAACAAAACGTCACGCTCCCGGTCAACATCCAGTCCCAACAGGCCAGCTGCTGCGAAAACCGCGCTCACAATCGCCGCGGCCGAAGATCCCTGCCCGCGACCGTGAGGAATATGGTTCTCGGCAATCAGCTCAAGGCCCACACAATCGAGCACATCGGCGGCCACCCCAAGGTCGGTGCATGCACGGCGCAGAGTCCTGACCACAAGGTGCGATTCATCCCGCGGGAGCGTCTCAGTGCCCTCGCCGGTGATCTCAACCGAAACACCGGGTTTGGCGAGCGTCCGGACCACCAGGCGGTCGCCGTAACCTAACGCCAAACCCAAACTGTCATAACCAGGCCCAAGGTTCGCGCTCGTGGCGGGAACGTTGACCGTCACGGAACGGCCAGCAACCAGCTTCAAGCGGCCGCACTCATCACGAACCGGCTCACATCCGCTCGCCATGACTATGCGTCGCCGGTGTTGGCGCCGTCTGCGCCGGCGGAGTCACCTGAAGATGTAGCGCCGCCGGAAGAGACCAAGCCGAGTGCTTCAGCGACCGTATGCACATCGAACGGCAGCTTGCGCGGGGCGGCTTCCTCAGCAGGTGCGGACTTCACGGCCCATTCAGGGTCCTTCAAACCGTGGCCGGTCACGGTGATCACGATCGTCTTGCCTTCCGGAGCCTTCCCAGCCTGATGCATCTTCAAAAGGCCCGCAGCGCCCGATGCGGAGGCCGGCTCAACGAACACGCCCTCACGTGAAGACAACCAGCGGTGGGCTTCCAAGATTTCCTGGTCGGTCACGGAATCGATCAGGCCGCCGGACTCGTCACGCGCCGCTTCAGCCTGCTTCCAGGATGCCGGGTTACCGATCCGGATGGCTGTCGCAACGGTCTCTGGTTCAAGGATTGGGTGTCCCTTGACGATGGGAGCCGCACCTTCTGCTTGGAAGCCCCACATGATCGGGGTCTTGGTCGCGACCGGTTCCATGACCTCACCGTGGTGGTTCTCGGTCTTGTTCGCGTACTCCTTATAGCCCTTCCAGTACGCGGTGATGTTGCCGGCGTTACCGACCGGCAACAGGTGATAGTCAGGGGCGTCGCCCAAGAAATCGACCACCTCGAAAGCGCCCGTCTTTTGTCCCTCAATGCGGTTCGGGTTGACCGAGTTGACGAGGAACACCGGATATGACTCCGAGAGCTTCCGGGCAACATCGAGGCAGTTATCGAAGTTGCCGTCGATCTGGATGATCTGCGCACCGTGCGCGATCGCCTGGGAAAGCTTACCCATCGCGATCTTGCCGTCTGGAACCAAGACCGCGCACGTCAGCCCCGCCTGCTTGGCATAAGCCGCAGCGGAAGCCGACGTGTTGCCAGTGGAGGCACACACGACGGCTTTGGCGCCTTCGTTCACCGCGGCCGTAATCGCCATCGTCATACCGCGGTCCTTGAAGGAACCGGTCGGGTTCATGCCCTCAACCTTGAGGTAGACGTCATTGCCCGTCTCTTGCGATAAGGCCGGCGCATACACCAGCGGTGTGCCGCCTTCTCCGAGCGTGACAATGCGATCGTCTTTACTGATCGGTAGACGGTCAGCGTATTCGCGGATGACCCCGCGCCACTGGTGAGCCATTTAGGCTTCCCCTCCTTCAACGCGCAGAACCGAGGAGATGCCCCGGACCACGTCCAATTTCTTAAGGTCTTCCACGGTCGCTGTGAAACCGGATTCCTGGGCGGCGTGGGTGATGAGCCGCAACAGAGCGCGCGGATCACCAGAGTTCGCGGTGTCAGTAGCGGCGAGGGACTCCTGTTTCATCGATTCGATCGAAACACCGTGCTGCGCGAAGGTCTGGGCGATCCGGGCGAGCACACCCGTGGTGTCCTCAACCTCGATCCCGATGGTGTAGCGGGTTACGGTTTCGTCGATCGTCAGTGCCGGGAGCCCTTCCGGCAAGGTGAACGGCTGGAGGGCAGTCCCGTTGATGCGTTGCCGCACGGCCGTCACAACATCCCCCATGACAGCCGATGCGGTAGGGGCTCCGCCTGCCCCGGCACCGTAGAACATGAGCTGGCCTGCGTTTTCGGCTTCGACGAACACCGCGTTGAACGCCTCGTGTACGGCAGCGAGTGGGTGTTCGCGTGAGATGAGTGCGGGGTGGACCCGCATGCTGACCCCGGTCTCTGTCTTGTTGACGATGGCTAGCAGCTTGATGACTTGGTTGTTCTCTTGCGCGGCTTTGACGTCAGCGGCGGTCACCGAGCGGATGCCCTCGGTGTAGACCTCATCGATCGTGTACGGGGTTCCGAATGCGTAGGTCGCAAGGATCGCGGCCTTGGCTGCTGCGTCGTGACCGTCGACGTCGGCGGACGGATCCGCTTCGAGGTAGCCGAACGCTGAAGCCTCCTCCATCACGGCTTCCAGCGATGCTCCCTCGCGGTCCATCTTGTCGAGGATGTAGTTGGTGGAACCGTTGACGATCCCCATGACCGAGGTGATGTTGTCACCGGCTAGGGACTCGTAGATGGGCCGCAGGATCGGGATCGCACCGGCCACAGCGGCCTCGTAGAACAGTTGAGCGCCCTTCTTACGTGCCAGCGCGTTGAGTTCAGCGCCAGACTCCGCGATGAGCGCCTTATTACCTGTGACCACATCCTTGCCGGCTGAGAGCGCTTCGACGATGTAGGTCTTGGCTGGTTCGATCCCTCCCATGAGTTCAATCACGAGGTCCGCATCGGCGATCGCGGCAGAGGCATCGTCCGAAATCATGCCGCGGTCAATCCACGGGCCACGATCAGCCTCAGTGTTACGAACCACCACGTGGCTCAACTCGAGTGCCGTCCCGGTCTTCTCCTGCAAAACCTCGTGGTCTTGACGCAGAATCCGGGCAACCTCGGCCCCAACAGTTCCGGCGCCGAGCAAGGCTACTTTCAGTGTGGTGGTCATAGGTTGTTGGTTCCTCAATTCCTCAGCAGAAGAGTGTCCGGCCCGGTATGTACGGACACGGGCCTGATCGGTGACGGTTCAGCTGCGCAAGCCCAGATTTACAAGCCTAGATTCACAAGCCCAAGTTTGCAGGCTCAGCGGTGCAGACCCAGGTCGCGTGCGTAAAGATCGTCCACTGTTTCACCGCGCACGATGAGCCTGTGCTTACCGTCCTTAACAGCAACAATGCCAGGACGAGTGAGCATGTTGTAGTTCGATGACAAAACGAAGCAATATGCGCCGGTGGCCGGCACAGCCAGGATGTCGCCTCGCATGACGTCGTTGGGTAAATACACGTCGCGGACCACGATGTCACCGGATTCGCAGTGTTTTCCTACCACGCGAGAGAGCGCGCCAGGCGCATGCGATGTGCGGGAGGCTAGCACCGCTGAATAGTCCGCGTCATACAGAACCGGCCGGGCGTTATCTGACATTCCGCCGTCTACGGAGATGTAGCGGCGAGCGGCGGACTCCCCCGCCTCGGTTTCCACCGTGACGTCCTTGATGGTCCCGACGGTGTAGAGGGTTACGCCTGCAGGGCCTGCGATGGAGCGGCCTGGCTCAATCGAGATGCGCGGGCATGTGATACCGAGGCGTTCGGTTTCCTCACGGATCACGTGAGCGATTCCCGCGGCGATCTCGTGTGGTTCCCGTGGCGTGTCGGCTTCGGTGTAGGCGATGCCGTAGCCGCCGCCGAGGTCGAGTTCACCAAGCTCAACGCCGTGGGTTTCTTTGATCCACGCCATGAAGCCCAGCAAGCGGCGGGCTGCTTCTTCGAAGCCTGCGGATTCAAAGATTTGCGATCCGATGTGGCAGTGCAAGCCGATCAGCTCGATGTTCTCGGCGTCCAGGGCCTGAGCCACCGCCTGCGCAGCTGCCGAGAGGTCGGCGCCGGGCCGTGGCGTCATCGAGAGCCCGAATTTCTGGTCTTCGTGCGCAGTCGCAATGAACTCGTGCGTCGAGGCGTGAACGCCTGGTGTGAGTCGCAGCATGACCGGCGCAGTGGCGCCTCGACTGTGGGCGATCTGGTTGATGCGTTCGATCTCTTCGAGTGAGTCCGCGATGATGCGGCCCACTCCCGCGTCGATCGCGCGCCGCAGTTCGGCATCGGATTTGTTGTTGCCGTGCAGGCCGATGTGGGCTGGGTCCGCACCTGCCGCTAGTGCCAGTCCCATCTCCCCGCCCGAAGCGGTGTCGATGCGCAATCCCTCTTCTGTGACCCAGCGGATCACCTCACTGGTGAGCAACACTTTCCCGGCATAGTAGACGTCCGCTCCGCCACCTAGGTCAGCGAAGGCCTCATCGTAGGCCTCTTTAAAGGCACGGGCACGGGTGCGCAGTTCGTCCTCGTCGATCACATAGATCGGTGTGCCGTAGGTGCGCGCGATCGTCTCAACCGCAACCCCGCCGATCACCACCTGGCCCGAGGGGTCGCGCCGCGCTGAACGCGGGAACAAGCGTGGCCCATTGGCGCGCGCCAGGTCGCTGAAGTTCTCCGGGACTGCCAGCCAGTCAGGGGCCAGCGGCGATGGGTGTGTCGTGCTCATCAAGATCCTTCACTTCGAGTGTGCTGTCACGTCTGCTAGTGCACGCGCTCTAGTAGTGTCACATCTTTTCTGGCGCGCTCACACCGAGCAGTTCGAGTCCGTTGGCGATCACCGTGGTGGTGGCGTCGTTGAGCCACAGGCGGGTGCGGTGCACGTCTTCGACTGGCTCATCACCTACTGGCGTGATGCGGCATGCGGCGTACCACGTGTGGTAGGCGGCCGCGACTGATTCGATGTGGCGGGCTACACGGTGCGGTTCGCGGCGCTCGGCTGCCGCGGCCACGGCCGACGGATAGGCGGTGAGCGCTGCCAGCAGGTCGTTTTCGGTTGGATGGTTCAGCAGGCTCGCGTCGAACACGGAGCGGTCCACACCGCGGTCGGCTGCCGCGCGGGCGGCTTGGCGGGAGCGAGCGTGGGCGTACTGGATATAGAAAACGGGGTTTTCGTTGGTTGCGGTGCGCAGAACCTCTGGGTCGAGGTCGATCGGCGAGTCAGCCGGTACGCGTCCGAGCGAGTAACGCAGCGCGTCGGTCCCGAGCCATTCGATGAGGTCTTTGAGCTCGATAATGTTGCCGGCACGCTTGGACAGGCGGGCGCCGTTGACGCTCATGAGCTGGCCAATGAGCACCTCAAGGTTGACAGCAGGGTCGTCGCCGGCGGCGGCTGCGATGGCTTTGAGGCGGCCGATGTAGCCGTGGTGGTCGGCACCGAGCAGGTAGATCTTCTCGGCGAAGCCGCGGTCACGCTTGTTGAGGTAGTAGGCGGCATCGGCGGCGAAGTAGGTCGGCGCCCCGGTGGAGCGGATCAGGACGCGGTCTTTATCGTCACCGAATTCGGAAGTGCGCAGCCAGATTGCCCCGTCTTCTTCGAACACGTGGCCTTGTTCCCTCAGTCGGGCGACTGCTTCTTCGACCTTGCCTTGGTTGTGCAGATCGGATTCTGGGAAGTAGACGTCAAAGTACACACCGAAGTCGGCGAGGGTGTCTTTGATGTCTTTCATCTGCAGGGTGTAGCCGCGTTCACGCAACACGGGTATCGCTTCGGCTTCGGCGAGCTCCTTGACACTGGGGTCTTCTGCGAGGATCTGCTCGGCGATATCAGCGATGTATTGGCCTGGATAGCCACCTTCTTGGACTTCGAGGCCGTGCATGCGCCGGTAGATCGAGGTCGCGAATACGTCCATCTGGGAGCCCGCGTCGTTGATGTAGTACTCGGCGGTCACATCGGCGCCGGATGCGCGCAGCATCCGCACGATCGAGTCCCCGAGTGCCGCCCAACGGGTGTGGCCGATGTGTAGCGGGCCGGTCGGGTTAGCGGAGACGAACTCCATGTTGATTTTGTGGCCGGCGAGCGCATCGTTGTGACCGTAGGTTGCGCCCGCTTCGACGATTCCGCGGGCGATCTCGGCGGCCGCCGCGGTGTCGAGGGTCACGTTGATGAACCCTGGGCCCGCGATGTCGACGGCGGCGACACCTAGGATTGCGGTGAGCTTTTCGGCGATCATCTGGGCGAGCTCGCGTGGTGCGAGCCCGGCTCGCTTACCGAGTTGGAGGGCGATGTTGGTCGCCCAGTCCCCGTGGTCGCGGTTCTTTGGTCGCTCTACCTTGACGGTTTCTGGTAGCTCGACGTTCAGTCGCCCCTCGTTACTGAGGGTGTTGAGGATCTCGGTAAGGTGCGCGGAAAGCTGTTCTGGAGTCACAAAGCTCAATCCTACCGAGGCTTGGCACCGGTTGCATCGCGGATTGCGGATGTGTCAGTACGCACCGGTTGTGACGGTTGCGGGTGAGGCGTATTCGCTCGGGCGCCCGCTGGGGTGCTATTGTCGAGGACGGTCTTACATTCTGCATGGCTGTGCCCCCGTAGCTCAGTGGATAGAGCGTCCGCCTCCGGAGCGGAAGGTCGAAGGTTCGAATCCTTTCGGGGGCGCTTTTTCGTTTAAGCATGGGGTTTCGTTGTTTGTGCAGGGTGGTTTCGTGACGACGGTTACGTTGTTGGGTTCTGGGTTTGCGGCTCAGGAGTTGGCTCCGTTGTGTGCCCGTGCGTTGGCGGGGCGTGGCCGTTTGGTGGTGTGGTCGCGTAACGCTGAGACGCTGGGGTGGGTTGTTCAGGATGCCCGCGATGCGGTGAAAGACAGCGTGGTTGTCGACGATGTGGCGGTTGCAGACGATGTGGTGGTTGCGGCCCCCGATGCGGCGAGCGCTGTTGCCGGTTTCACTCAGGATGGCGCGGCTGTGCCGCCGGCTGATGTTGTGTTTCTTGCTCTGCCGTTTGGCTCGGCGATCAACGACGTTGTTACTGGCCTGGGTGAGGCGTTGGCTCGTGCTGCGGTGGTGGATATCTCGAATCCCGTTGAGATGACCGCGTTGGGCCCTAAGCAGGCGATGTATGTTCCGGCTGGTTCCGCTGGCGAAGAGCTTGCTCAGCGATTGCCTGCCGGATGTGTTCATGTTCATGGTTTGACTCACCTTGATGCCTCGGTGTGGGCCGAGGCCGCCGCGCTCGGCGCCGACGGCTCGGCTCCTGCGGCATTGCCGCTCGTGGCTTCCGCGCCAGCGAGCGATCCCCGGGTTCACACAGTCCTGGATCTGTTGACTCACATGGGTTTCGCCCCGCGGGTCATCGGTGGGATCGAGGAGTCCGCGTTGATCGAGGTGGGTGGCCCGTGGGCGCTCGCTCATACGCGCCGCTCCCCTCTCGCTTCTGATTTCTCGTGGGAAGCCGCCGCCGAGGCTTCCCTGCCTGGCGCTTAGCGTGGTTGCGCGCAGTTGCAGACCGCAGGCCTGCCGCCTTTACAACTCGCACCGACCTTAGAATGGTCTCACCATGTCGATGAGCATTTCTTACCCTCCTGAGCTTCCGGTTTCTGCCGCACGCGACGAGATCGTTGAGGCACTCACGCATCACCAAGTGATCGTGGTTGCGGGTGAAACAGGCTCGGGTAAGACGACCCAGCTCCCTAAGATGCTCGCCGAGGTTTTGGGTGTTGCCGACGCCGCTCCGGGTGAGCGCGGCATGATCGCGCACACCCAGCCTCGCCGTATCGCCGCGCGTTCCGTGGCTGAGCGTTTGGCTGAGGAGCTGGGCACCACCATCGGCGATGACGTGGGTTATCAGGTCCGCTTCACGGATGAGTCCTCTAAGAAGACCCGCATCAAGCTCATGACGGACGGCATTTTGCTCGCGGAGATCGCGGGCGATCCGCAGCTGTCGCGTTATTCGGGCATCATCATTGACGAGGCGCACGAGCGCTCGCTCAACATCGACGTTCTCTTAGGCCACGTCGCACGTCTCCTCCCCGAGCGGCCGGACCTCAAGGTTGTCATTACCTCGGCGACGATCGACCCGGAGTCTTTCGCCCGGCATTTCGCCACCAAGGATCCCGCTGGTGAGCTCACTCCGGCTCCGATCATCGAGGTTTCAGGCCGCACCTATCCCGTGGAGATCCGCTACCGGCCTGTGGGTGAGGACCCGAACGACGGCGCGGATGAGTTGGATCCGGATTCGGCGGCGGCTGATGTCGATATGACCTCGGCGGTGGTCGATGCGGTCAAGGAGTTGGCCGCGGAAGGCCCCGGGGATATCTTGGTGTTTTTCTCCGGCGAGCGTGAGATCCGGGACGCGCAGCAAGCTCTCAACGGGGTCATTGGTTCTACGCCGAGGTTGCGTAACAGTGAGGTTTTGCCGCTGTTTGGTCGGTTGTCGATGGCGGAACAGCACCGTATTTTCGCGCCGGGTTCCAAGCGGCGGATCGTGTTGGCCACCAACGTCGCGGAGACTTCGTTGACGGTTCCTGGGATCCGGTACGTGGTGGATACGGGGTTGGCTCGTATTTCGCGGTATTCGACCCGCACCAAGGTTCAGCGTTTGCCGATCGAGCGGATTTCGCAGGCTTCTGCCCGGCAGCGTTCGGGCCGTTCGGGCCGTGTTGCTGACGGTATTGCTATCCGTTTGTATTCGGAAGAGGATTTCGAATCCCGTCCGGAGTTCACAGACCCGGAGATTCTGCGCACCAATCTTGCGTCTGTGATTTTGCAGATGGCGGCGATGAAGGTCATCCAGACTCCGGACGATATCGCCGAGTTCCCGTTCGTCCAGGCTCCCCCGGCGCGTGCGGTGCGTGACGGTGTGACCCTGTTGCGTGAGCTTGGCGCGCTCACCGAGCCAGGGCAACAGGATCAAAGCGGCCGGCAACAACAGCGCAAGCCACGCGGCCGTCGCGGCCGCGTGCCTCAACGTCCGCGGGGTCCGTTGACGCGCATTGGGCGGGATCTTGCGCGTTTACCGGTGGATGTGCGTTTGGGCCGCATGATTCTGGAGGCCGCGAAGCATTCGGCGGCTACTGAGGTTCTGGTGATCGCTGCCGCACTGTCGATTCAGGATCCGAGGGAGCGGCCATCGGAGGAATCCGGTAACCGCGCTAAAGCCGCCGAGATGCACTCACGTTTTTCAGATAAGACCTCAGACTTCACGGGCTTGCTGAATCTGTGGCGTTACGTGCAGGAGCAACAGCGTGAGTTGTCATCCTCGGCGTTCCGGCGTTTGTGCCGCGCGGAGTTCATCAACTTCTTGCGGGTGCGTGAGTGGCAGGACCTGTTCGAGCAGTTGCGAAAACTTGTGAAGCCTCTACGGATTTCGGTACCGAACCGGGATGTGGATCCGGTCAGCAAGCACGATGCGATCCACATGTCGTTGCTGAGCGGGTTGCTCTCTCACATCGGTTCGTGGGATGAACGCAAGCGTGAGTATGCTGGCGCCCGGGGTACACGGTTCTCGATCTTCCCCGGTTCTGCTTTGGCTAAACGTAGACCGGAGTTCGCGATGGCCGCAGAACTCGTGGAGACCTCGCGACTGTGGGCGCGCACGGTCGCTGAGTTCAACCCGGACTGGGTTGAGAAGCTCGCCCCACACCTGATCAAGGTTTCGCATTCGGAGCCGCACTGGTCGCGTCAGCAGGGGGCGGCGTTGATCTATGAGAAGGTCACGCTGTTCGGTGTCACGGTGGTTGCTCGCCGCCGGGCACAGTTATCCCGCATTGACAAGGCGCTGGCCCGCGAGCTGTTCATCCGGCATGCGCTGGTCGAGGGTGATTGGGATACGCGCCATGCTTTCTTCCGGCGCAATCTGAAGCGTTTGCGTGAGGTTGAAGAGATGCAGACCCGCATGCGTCGCCATGACTTATTGGCTGATGATCATGCGCTTTTTGATTTCTATGATCAGCGCATCCCCGCGCATGTTTCTGATCAACGGGCTCTGGACCGTTGGTGGAAGGGGGCCCGCAGCGAGGATCCGCACCTGCTGGATTTCGATCCGGAGAAGCTTCTGCAGGCCGATGGTGAAGAGCTTGATCACGATGCGTACCCGCAGCAGTGGCGTGTGGATGATGATCTCTCGCTTGAGTTGCGTTATGCGTTCGATCCCACGGGCGCGGGCCGCGATGGCGTGTATGTTCGTGTGCCGATCGTGTTCTTGAACCAGCTGAGCCCCGAGCCGTTCCAGTGGCATGTTCCGGGGTTCCGGGTCGAGCTGATCACGGCTTTGATCCGTTCGTTGCCTAAACAGGTGCGGAAGGCTTTCGTCCCAGCGCCCGATGTTGCACAGGCCGCCGCTGATGCGTTGGCTGAAAGCTTTGATCCGGCCTCCGATGCGTTGCTTCCGAGCCTCGAACTGGTTCTGCGCAGGCTGCGCGGCGAGGTGATCCCTGAAGGGTCTTGGGACTGGGGCCGGGTGCCGGACTATCTGAAACCGACGTTCCAGGTGATCGGTGCCCGAGGCAAGATCCTCGGCGATTCGAAGGACCTGAGCGCCCTGCAGGCTCAGCTTGCGAGCCAGAACCGGGCGGCGATCGCATCCGAACTCGGGGTTTCTGCCGAGCAACTCGGTGAGGCGAAGCGGCGCGCGGGAGGCGGCAACCAGAAACAGGGTGCGGGCAAGCGAACGCCTAAGCCTGCCGGCAAGCCAGCACCTAAGCCAGGGCCCAAACAGAACCCGGGCACCGCATCGGGCGCTGATAAGGCATCCAGTATGTGGGAGCAGCGCGGGCTCACCCAGTGGCCTTCCGGGCTACCTGAGAACCGCTTCCCGCACGAGGTTTCAGCATCCGTGCGTGGCCGTGACATCACCGGCTATCCGGGGCTGAGCGACCTCACGAACGCCGTGGGAGTTACGATCTACCGCTCCGAGTCCGAACGCGTCACGGGCCACCGCCGCGGGACTATCCGTTTGCTCGCGCTCACGGTGCCTTCACCTCAGCGCTACGTCATGGATCACCTGACCAGCCGCGAAAAGATAGCGTTCGCACGTACCCCGCACGGGGACGTAGACACGTTCGTCAAGGACGCCGTTTACGCCGCGATCGACCAGCTGACCCCACCGCACGCGCCTCTGGATGAGGCCGGGTTTAAGGCGCTGTTTAACCACGTGCGTGGCGAGCTGATAGAGGCCACACTCGGGCTCATCAAGAGCCTCGAGAAGACACTGGCAAGCGCTAACCGGGTTCAGGCGCGCCTCGATTCGAACACCTCGAGCGCGTTGGCCGATACGGTCTCAGACATCCGCTCCCAACTTCGCGGACTGCTGTATCCCGGGTTCGTTGCCGCGGCGGGCGGTCACAACGTGATGCACCTGCCGCGCTATATGGAGGCGATTGAGAAGCGGATGGAGAAGGTTGAGGCCGGGGCGCTGACCCGCGACCTCGAGAACACCGACATCATCCAAGAGCTCGAAGACGCCTACGACAACGCCCTCGATGCCGTCCCACAAGGCACCGCACCCTCGGAGAAGCTCCTGGACATCAAATGGTTGCTCGAAGAGCAACGCGTGTCGCTGTTCGCCCAAGAATTGGGAACAGCGCGGTCCGTATCCCCTAAACGGATCCGAACCGCGCTGCGAGAAGCCCAACACTAACCGCGGAACGCCCCGCCATACTGCGGGAGTTGCCGCGGCAATCCGCCGCGCTATTGAGGCAGGTTGGCTTCGTGGCCCGCCGCCTTGAGCGCATCGAGAATCTTGCGCTGGGCTTCATCGAAGACCTCGTCTGCCACATCATTCTGAACATTATCGAGGCTGTAGTCCTCAAGCGAGTTGGTCGGCCACACGTGAACGTGCAAGTGATCAACCTCGAAGCCAGCAATCATGAGGCCCGCGCGCTCAGCACCGAACGCCTTGAGCTGCGCCTGACCGATCGTCTGAGCAACCGTAGACAAGTGCGCGATCAACTCCGGCGAGGCATCCGTCCACTTATCGACCTCTTCACGCGGGACCACGAGCGTGTGCCCCTGAGTGATGGGACCGATCGACAAGAACGCCACACACGTTTCATCCGACCACACAAAACGGCCGGGAAGCTCTCCATTGATGATGCGGGTAAACAACGTTGCCACGGAACTTCCTCTCCAACAACCCGCCCCCGCGGGCCGTCTAGTTTTTAGTGTCTACTCTGAATTGCGGGCCCTGAATCCTCACGCCCTCGCTAGGCGTTCAGGTTGGATTCCAAGCTACCGATATCGAGCACCCCACGGTAGTGGAGCTCACCGGCGACCATCCGGTCCCATGCCTCGTTCATGTCCGCTGCGGTCACAATCTCGACGTCCGGGACAACACCGTGGGCGGCACAGAACTCAAGCATCCGCTGAGTCTGCTCGATCCCGCCGATCTTAGTGCCAGCCAGACGCAGGCCCCGGTTCACTAGCGTTCGCGGATCAACCAACGGCATCGCCGCGCCGTCCGTATCTGCCGGCAGGCCCGCGAGCACCACGGTGCCTCGCGGAGCCAACAGATCCAACAGTGCACCCACATCGTGCGGCGCAGAAATCGCGTCCACCAGCACCGTGAATCGGCCACGGGCAGCATCCAGAGCGTCTTCATCCGTGGTGAGCACGACGTCGTGGGCACCTAGCCGACGGGCGTCCTCAGCTTTCGCTGGAGTCCGCGTCAACGCTGTGACCTCGGCGCCCATCGCGGCTGCCAGCTTGATCGCCATATGTCCCAAACCGCCGATACCAGCTACGGCTACCTTGTCCCCCGGCCCCACACGCAGATCCTCAAGTGGCGCATACATCGTGATCCCTGCGCACAGCAGCGGCGCGGCGTGCGCTGGGCCGATCTGCTCCGGGATGCTCAGCACGAAATCCTCCGGCACCACGATGCTCGTCGCATACCCGCCCTGCGTCCGCTCCGAATGCGGGGCATCCCATGCACCGTAGGTGCCCACCGCGTTATGAATGCAGAACTGCTCATCTTGACGTTTGCACGGTTCACACACACGGCACGAACCAACCATGCACCCCACGCCCACGCGCTCGCCGACCTGCCGGTTGTAGACCTCAGAACCGATCGCGCACACACGCCCGACCATTTCATGTCCCGTCACCAGCGGTAGCGCGCGGGAACCCCATTCGCCGCGGGCGGTGTGGACGTCCGAGTGGCACAGGCCGCAGTATTCGAGGTCGATCACGATGTCCCGAGGCCCGGCCGCACGACGTGGGATCGCGAACTGCTCGAGCGGACCACCCAGTTCCCGCACGCCCACGGCGAGCGCTTCGTGTGCGTGGCCTTGGAAGGCGGCGAGCCGCTGGGCCTCCCATTCCTGAGAGGTGAAGAGTTGCTGTCCTGCTTGGGCGAAACGGGCTGGCAGAACCTTGTCCTTACGCCCGATGCGCGGGTCAGGTTCGTCTTCGTGCTCCCCTGCCGCTGGGCTGGGTTTGTCTTGTTGCGCATCAACGCTCGTGGCTTGAGTGCTGTTGGCGGCGTCGGCATCGTGGGCGGCTTGTTCAGCGCGGCGGCGCGCTTCAGCGAGAACGGCTACGGAAGGGATCTTCGCAGGAGTCATGTCTCTACTTTATTTGATTCCACCCTTGCATAGTCGTTGCGTTGGACCCACAACTCGGCTCTGAGCTTGGTAGCCCTTGGGCTGTGTAACGTAACCGACTTTTTTCACCCAACAGCCTGATATAGGTTAGCCTCATCTAATTAGCGAATAGAATCATTCGCTAATTAGATGAGGCTGCGGGTTTTGACCCCGTGCCCCGTTCTCGAGTTCGGATTTCAATGTTCTTAGCTTCACTGTTGATTGGATTGCGCGAAGGCCTGGAAGCCTCGCTCATCATCGGCGTTTTAGTTGCCTACCTCGGCAAACTGGGTCGCCGTGACAGCCTGCGCCCCATGTGGAGCGGAGTGATCATAGCCCTCGTGCTCACCGCAGCAATTGGTGCAGTGAGTACCTTTGGCCGTTCGCGTTTGACCTTCCGCACGCAGGAGATCATCGGCGGCTCGATGTCGATCCTGGCCGTTGTCATGATCACCGGCATGATCTTTTGGATGCTCAACGCGGGCAAGAAAATGAACGCGATGCTCGAAGGCGACATCGACAAGCTGCGTGCCCGCCGCAAAAGTGTGGGATATGCCGTCTTCTTTGTCGCGTTCATCTCCGTGGGCCGCGAAGGGATCGAAACCACCATTATTTTGTGGGGGTGGGTCAACGAACCACTGGCGATCATGGGCGCGTTGACAGGTGTGATTGTCGCGGTTGCGCTGGGCTGGGCGCTCTTCAAAGGGCTCGTCCGCTTCAATCTAAGCACCTTCTTTACGTGGTCAGGCGCCGCCCTCATCGTGGTGGCTGGCGGTGTGCTGGCATACGGCATCCATGACCTGCAGGAAGCCGCGGTGCTGCCTGGACCGTTTTCCGGTGCACCCATCACACCTACGCACCCGCGTACCGGCGAAGTCCTGACCGGATTCTTCACCTACCCGTTCTGGGGTGCGGCTTTCCCTTTCGGGTGGGCCTTCGACATCTCCGATGTGCTTGACCCCTCCGGTGTGCTCGCCACATTCCTCAAAGGAACAGTCGGATTCGTTCCGCAAATGTCGTGGCTCGAAGTACTCGCATGGTTTATCTACATGGTCCTTGTGATCCCGAGGTTTATTCGGCGTGCACGCGAAGCCAAGAACCCGAGGCGCACTGAGGCCAACGAGTCCAAACCAGTTCCACATCCCCAATCAGTCTCAACGAGTGAGGACAACCTATGAAAAAGATCATCCGCGTTTCTTCCGTGCCTGTTATAGCCCTGACGATGGCCGCGCTGACGGCGTGTGAGCCTAACGCATCTGATGGTGCGCTCAACGTCAAGGCAACGAATACGGAATGCTCGGTATCCAGCGATACTGCGGAGTCAGGTTCTCGCCAATTCACCATCAAAAACGAAGGCGATATCGTCACGGAGTTCTACCTCTTAGGCGAAGACAAACTGCGCATCGTAGCGGAAAAGGAGAACATCGCTCCCGGCGCCGAAGCCACGCTCTCCGTTTCACTCCAACCAGGAACGTATTTCACGGCGTGTAAGCCTGGGCTACGTGGAGCAAATGTTGGTGAAGCTCAGTTCACAGTCACCGGCAAGCCTGTTGAGGTCTCCGGTCAGGACAAGGAGCTCTTTGACAAGGCCGTCAAAGACTACGTTGCGTTCGTGAAGAAGGAAGTCACCGAGCTTGAGCCTAAAGTGACTGAATTCGCTGAAGCCTACGCGGCCGGTGATGACGATAAGGCACGCAAGCTGTACGCGCCAACACGCACGCACTACGAACGCATCGAACCTATCGCTGAAGCCTTGGGTGTGCTCGATCCGCGCATCGACTACCGCGAAGTCGACTACCTCGCCGAGGCCGACATCCTCAAGAAGGACGACCCAACATTCACGGAATGGCTCGGCTTCCACCGCATGGAGAAAGACCTCTTCCCACCTAAGAAGGGTGAGAAGAACGCGGACGGCTCTGATGCGTTTGCCGAGTGGAAACCATCCACCGCTAAGGACCGCAAGCGGATTGCGGATTCTTTGAAAGCCGATGTAAAGAAACTTCGCAAGACCGTCGAGGCCGATACTTTCATCAAAGATCAGCAGATCAACATCGCAACTGTTTCTAACGGGGCCTCAGATCTGTTGGAAGAAGTAGCCGTCAGCAAGGTCACCGGTGAAGAAGACTGGTGGTCGCATACCGACCTCTACGACTTCGCAGCGAACGTCGAAGGCTCCAAGATTGCGTTTGACCTCGTGAAACCCATCGCTGAACGCAAGGGTGCCGAAGGCGAAAAGCTTATAAAAGAAATTGAGGAGGAATATACCGAACTCAACCGTCTACTGGGTAAATACGGAAGCTTGGACAAAGGCTTCGTCAGCTACGACACCGTCACAGCGGAACAGCAAGCCGAGCTGACCCACCAGATCGACAAACTCCGTGAACCCCTATCCAAGCTCACCGGAACCGTCTTGGAGATCAAGTGATGACCGAACCGGATAAGAAATCGGCGGAAACCGAACAGTCAGAACCGAGCCGAAACGTTGGACGTCGCAGTCTGCTCGGCGCGATCGGCGCCGGGGCCGCCGGACTGGCCCTGGGAGGCGCTTCAGGGTTCACCTGGGGAAAAACTCGTTCCCAGACAGAACCCACCGAGATAGCGAGTACATATCCTTTCGAAGGCGAGCACCAAGCAGGAATCACCACCGAAGCGCAAGACCGCATGCACTTCGCCGCTTTCGACATGGTGGACGGAGCCACACGCGAGGACGTTATCGCGGTCTTAAAAGACTGGACCCAAGCGGCACGTCGCCTCGTCTTGGGTGGTGAGACAACAGCGCGAGGCGCTTTTGGGGGCGGGCCGAACTTCCCGCCAGATGACACCGGTGAAGCATACGATCTCGACCCGGCCGGCCTGACGCTGACTTTCGGGTTTGGCCGCTCACTGTTCGTTACCGCAGACGGGAAAGACCGCTTCGGATTGCGTAAGCACATGCCCAAAGAGTTCATCGACATGCCCGTGATGACCAATGACTTTCTGGATCCTCACCGCTGCGGAGGCGACCTATGCATCCAGGCTTGTGCGGACGACCCCCAAGTGGCGGTGCATGCGATCCGCAACCTCACCCGGATAGGGGTAGGCAAAACCCGCATCAAATGGTCACAGCTAGGGTTCGGGCGCACCTCCTCAACCACGCGCAGCCAAGAAACGCCGCGCAACCTTTTCGGGCAGAAAGACGGTACGGCCAATATCAAAGCCGAAGACACCGATGCCCTCAACGAGCATGTATGGATTACCTCCGGCCCCGAATGGGCACGCGGTGGCAGCTACCTGGTGGCCAGGCGTATCTATATGACGATCGAAATATGGGACACACTCCAACTAGCCGAACAGGAACGGGTCACCGGCCGTTTCAAGCATGACGGCGCTCCCCTCTCTGGCGGCGACGAGTTCACTGCCGTGGACTTCCACAAGCTCGATAGCCAAGGGAATCCGTTAGTCGAGGAGACCTCGCATGTGGCTCGTGTGCACCCAGACAACAACAACGGCATTCGCATGTTGCGCCGCGGCTACAACTTTGTGGATGGCAACGACGATCAAGGACGCCTCAACGCAGGCCTGTTCTTCATTGCGTTCGTCAACGACCCCGCTCGATTCGCTCAGGTACATAGAAACATGTCACGCGATGAGATGTTCGTCGAATACCTTAAAACCACCGGCTCCGGGGTGTATCTAGTCCCTCCGGGAGTGGGCGCGGAAGGATACGTGGGGCAAGCCCTGCTTGAAGCCTAGGAGTGTTGCAGTACTCCTAGGGCAAGCACGTGCACTACACGGGCGCACTAAACTGGTGGCACCTGTAGATGACTGTCATGCTGAAAGAGCATCGAGGCTGTAACCTATGCAGCTGTAACCCTGACCAGGTTGTGAGTTTAGGAGAACGCATGTCGAAGAAACCGGCAACAACTGTGCGTCGTAACACTCGTCAACGCGCGCTTCTTGAGGAAGAGCTCCGCCGCCACGAAGACTTCCGTACCGCACAAGAGATTCACCAGTGCATGCTCAGCCATGGCGATACGGTTTCGCTGGCAACCATCTACAGGTCGCTCACCCAAATGCATGAAGACGGGGTTGTTGACCAGGTCCGTACTGAAAGCGGCGAGATGGCTTTTCGCCGCTGCCACGACGAAGGCCACCATCACCACCTCGTATGCCGCCAGTGCGGGTCCGCGGAAGAAGTTGACGCCCCCGAGCTCGAAGAATGGGCCGACGAGCTCGCCGCCGCCTACGGTTTCACCGGCGTAGACCACAACCTCGAACTCAACGGCTACTGCCCTGAGTGCTCCCGCAACCGATAAACGACACCGGTGTTGTTAGGGCCAGTACCCCGCGCGCGTTGAGCGCTACTGTTTCCACGCCATCGTGCGTGACCCCACAGCCCTGGCGATCAGCCAGATCACAAACGAAATCGTTGTGATGTAAGGGCTCACCGGAAGTGATCCTGCCAGGGACAGCAGAATCCCTCCCACCAGCGAAACTTCAGCGAAAATAACGGAGAGCACCACGACTTTCCCGGGGCTAGCCGTCAGCCGCATCGCCGCCGCGGCCGGGGTGATCAGCAACGCCAAAACCAACAGCGCACCCACGACGTGGATCGACAGAGCGACCGCTACACCCAACACGATCATGAACGCCGTGGACAAGCCCGCCACCGGAACACCGCGGGCGCGGGCAACCCACGGGTCAGTCGAAGCGAACATCAACGGCCGCCACATCAGCGCTAGCAAAGCCAAGACAATAAAGGTTCCGATCGCGATCGAGGGCAGACGCGAATCATCCACCGCCACAATCTGGCCAGTCAGCAAACCGAACTTATTGGCGCTACGTCCCTGATACAGAGCCAACGCGAGGATGCCAAGCCCCAAGCCGAACGGCATCATCACACCCGTGATCGCGTTACGTTCACGCGCACCAGAACCCAACAGGCCCATGATGAGGGCCGCCATGATCGAGCCGACCATCGAACCTGTCACCACGTCGTAGCCCAGCAGCAACGCGATCGAGGCTCCCGCGAAGCTCAGCTCCGCGATCCCGTGGACCGCGAAACCCATATCGCGGGTCATGACCATGACGCCGACGACGCCACCCATCACCGCGAGCAGTGCGCCCGCGATAATGCTCGGCCACACGAGAGCAAGAAGCTCGCCGTAATCCTCGAATGAAAAGATCCGCTCCCACAATTCAGGCCCCACGGCGCAACTCCTCACCGTAGTGACCATGGCTGTGGTCGTGTTCATGATCGTGATGGGCGTGATCCTCGTTGCCCAGAATCGCGACACGCCCGCCCAGGCGCACAACATCGATCCGGCGGCCGAAAAGCTCAGAGAGCGTGTGCGTGTTGATGACGTCCTCCGGGGCACCGATGCGGTGCTGGCCTTCAACCAGGTACAGAACCCGGTCAACATAAGGCAAGATCGGGTTGATCTCGTGCGTTACGAAAATGATCGCCGAATCCTCTTGACGGGCCTGCTCCGCAATCAGCTGGGTGACCTCCTGCTGGCGGGCCACATCCAAAGACAGAAGCGGCTCATCACACAACAACAACGCCGGATTACTCGCCAACGCTTGCGCGGCACGCAGCCTCTGCTGCTCGCCACCCGATAACTGCCACACCGGCCGCATCGCGTAAGAGGACGCATCGACCCGTTCAATCAGCTCATCCACGCGCTTCTTCAACTTACGCCGACGCGGATCGAACAGCCGCGGCCCCCAACGTTGCCCATCCAAGCCCTGGGCAACCATGTCCCATCCCCGAAGAGGGGTCCCCTCAGGGATGGGACGCTGCTGAGGGATCACGGAAACGTCGTGGGCGTTCACGCTCACTCCATGCCCAGCAATCCGCGCTTGACCACTCGTGAGGTTCTGCATTCCCAGCAGAACCTTCAACAGTGTGGTCTTCCCGGCGCCATTAGGCCCCAAGACGGCGACGAACTCCCCCGCCTCGATCGTGAGATTGAGCCGATCGAAAATGACGCGGTCCCCAAAGCACAGGTGAGCATCGATCAGCTCAACTGCGGGAGCTTTGGTGTTCTCGGACATAAGTGAGGTGTACTCCAGAATTCCTAAGTCACGACTAATCCAGTTCAGGACTAGTTCAGGTGAAGACTACTTCGCGTCCACGGCCTTCGCGATGGCAACGATGTTGTCCTTCATCCATTCAACGAACGTTTTACCTTCCGGAATCGTCTCAGTGACATCAACCGTTGGCACGCCCGCCTTCTTAGCCGTTTCGTACAGCTTCTTGGTCTGCGGGTCAGCAGTCTGCGAATTGAAAGCGAACAGCTGAACTTTACCCTGCTTGAGTGAATCTTCGGCACGCTTAATCACCAGAGCAGGGATCTCCTGGCCTGCTTCCACCGCGGAGGAAAGCCCTTCTGGAGTCGCATCCTTCATGCCGAGCTCCTTCAACAGCGCCTCCGGAACTGGCTCCGTCATCATGAAGGACTTACCGTCAAGGGCCTTCTTAGCGGACTTGAACTCATCCGAGTCAGTCAGGCCAGCGATCTCCTCGGCCAGCTTGCCGGCGTTGGCCTCATACGTCTTGGCGTTATCCGAATCAGCCTTGGCAAGCTCCTTACCGAGGTCGCCTACGAACTCCTCCATGTGATCCAAGTCGTACCACACGTGTTCGTTCTTCCCGCCGTGATCGTGGCTGTGGCCTTCATGACCGTGGTCGTGATCTCCATGGTCATGGTCGTGGCCTTCTTCGCCGTGGTCATGGTCGTGGTCGTGGCCCTCTTCGCCGTGATCATGATCGTGGTCATGATCCTTCTCATCATGGCCCTTCTCGCCGTGGTCATGGTCGCCGTGGTCATGGCTGCCGTGGTCATGGTCGTGATCACCGTGGTCATGGTCGCCGTGATCGTTGCTGTGGCCTTCGCCATCGAAGGATTTGATCAAGGTTGGGGCCTTATCGCCCAGTTCTTCAATGATCTGTTCAGCGAAGTAGTCGTAGCCGCCGCCGTTAATAACCACGACGTCGGCCTTCTTGATCAGGAGCTTGTCTTTCGCGGTGGCTTCATACGAGTGAGGGTCTTGCGCCGCATTGCTGATGATGCTGGTGACCTCACCGTGATTACCCGCGATGCTCGATGCGATATCGCCGTAGACGTTGGTGGTTGCCACGATGTTCAGCTGATCAGTGGAGTTTTCCTCCGTAGCCGTCTCGTCGCCAGTTGCTGAGCAACCGGAGACAGCCAAGCCGAAACCGATAGCGGTAGCCAAGCCGATCAGGCCTTTGACTTTAGCGCCTCGAGTGCGCGTTGGGGTTGCGAACGCCATGCGTGAAACCTTCCGTGTGAGCGCGATGGACACCACAAGGCCCCACATCGCTATTGCAAACTATTCTCAGTAACAATAACGCACGCCGCCAGGGCATAAGCAAACTGAGGAAAGTGAGATGCCTTACCCACACCGGAAACAACGGGTTCAGGAGGCGTCGGCCGACGCTTCCGATTCTGTAGGCACATTCCGGCGGCGCTGGCCCTGTTGCTGGGTCGCATCTCGAATCTCACCAACAAGAGTCTCCAAGACGTCCTCGAAGAAAAGAATCCCGGTCGTCTCCCCTGCTTCGTCCAGGACGCGCGCCACGTGAGAACCTGTTCGTTGCATCACGGCTAACGCTTTCTCAACATCCACATCGGCGCCCAGGTTGACCAACGATCGAACGCGAGTGATCGGCATCGGCCGGTGCGAATCCTCCAGCGGGACCCCCATAACGTCCTTCAGGTGCAGATACCCCATCAAGTCGCCGTCCTCGTCGACCATCACGAAACGGGAAAAGCCCGTACGGCCAACGGCACGCTCAAACTCCTCCGGAGTGATGTCCACATCGAGAGTCACAACCTCGTCGATAGGCACCGCAAGGTCACGCACCACCTGATCGGAGAACTCGAAAGCCGAAGAGAGCAAGCCGGCCTCGTCATCCACCAGGCCAGTACGCGTGGATTCTTCAACGATCCGCTGGACCTCATCCACCGTAAAGGAGGAGGCAACCTCATCCTTGGGTTCAAGGCCCAGAGCCCGGACCGAGTGATTGGCGATCCAGTTCAAGGCGAGGACGATGGGGCGCAACGCTTTATCGATCAACATCAGCGGCGGCGCCAGAATCACAACAGCCTTATCAGCCATCGAAACCGAGAAGTTCTTAGGAACCATCTCACCGAGCGTCACGTGCAAGAACGTCACCACAATCAACGTGATAGCCAGCGCGATGATGGAGATCGCCGCATCCGGCACACCGATCGCATGCAACGGAATCTCAAAGAGGTGATGCACCGCAGGCTCGGCAACAATGAGGATCAGAAGCGAACACACCGTGATGCCAAGCTGGCACACCGAAAGCACGATCGTGACGTGTTCCATCGCCTGCAGAGCCGTCTTCGCACGCTTATTTCCGGCCTGAGCTTTCGGTTCGATCTGGGCGCGGCGAGCCGACATCACAGCGAACTCACTCGCGACAAAGAACGCGTTAGCCGCTAAGAGAACCACAAGCCATACAAGACCCCACCAGTCCATTACGCCTGCACCTCCTCAGCATCGGCCTGCTCATCCGTCTCGCAAGGCTCCGGCGCGGGAGAGAACTCGAGCCGATCCACCCGCCGTTTCTCCATGCGCGTCACCCGAAGCACGCCACCTGTAACGCCCAGCGTGTCGCCCACAACCGGCAGACGCCCCAGCGTCGACATCACAAAGCCGCCCACCGTCTCATACGCGTTACCTTCTGGAACCTTCAGCCGCGGAATCTGATCCGTTGCCTCATCCGGGCGCAACAAGCCAGGTAAGAACCAGCGGCCATCGGCAGTCTGCAGAACACCAGGAGACGTGCGGTCATGCTCATCGGCGACCTCACCGACAATCTCCTCAACCAAGTCCTCCAACGTGACCATGCCGGCGGTGCCGCCATACTCATCGACCACAACAGCGATCTGCAGCGGGGCCTCACGCAGCTCACCGATCAGGTCATCCAGCTGCACCGTCTCCGGAACCCGGATCACATCCTGCATGATCGTTCCGGCAACCAGCTCATCGCGGCGCTCACGCGGAACCGAAACAGCCTTCTTCACGTGCACCGCGCCCAGTACATCGTCAGCATCCTCACCGATCACCAAGAAACGGGAGAAACCAGTGCGGCGTGCAAGATCGATCAAGGCGGGCAATGGGACCTCGTCCTCGATCATCTCGACCTTGATACGAGGCGTCATGACATCGGCTGCTGTACGTTCCGAAAAGGACAAGGTGCGTGCCAAGAACTTAGCGGTCTTGGCATCCATAGTCCCTTGCTGAGCAGAACGCGCAAGCAAACTCTGAAGCTCAGCAGGCGTACGGGCGCCAGAGAGTTCCTCTTTTGCTTCGATCCCGAACAAGCCCAGAATCCAGTTCGAAAAACCGTTCAGCCCCATCACCACAGGCTTGAAAACCGCGGTGAAAATCAGTTGGGGCCGGGCCAGCGCGCGACCAATCCGATACGGATCAGCGATCGCCATGTTCTTAGGGATCAGCTCACCCAGAATCATTGACAACAGAGTCGCAACCACCATCGCGACCACCAGCGATATAGCGCCCGCGGCAGCCTGAGGAACTCCCCACCCGACTAAGACAGGACCCAACAACGCACTAAACGCAGGTTCAATGACATAACCGGTCAGCAACGTCGTAATCGTGATACCCAGCTGAACCGCAGACAATTGAGTGGAAAGCGACTTCAACGCTTTATAGAGCGGGCGGGCTTTCGTATCGCCTTCGTCGATGGCCTTTTTAACAGAGGTGGAATCTAGTGCGACAAGCGAGAATTCAACAGCAACAAAAAACGCGGTCCCCAAGACCAAGAGGAGACCCAGAAGAAGCATGAGCCACGACATCAGATGCCGGCTCCGCACTCAGCGCAATAGAATGATCGGGCGCTGGGTAAAACATTAGCGTTATAGAAGAAACATCCGGAGCCCGGACTAGAAGGCTCCGATCGTTGAGCAGTGCCGGCCGCAGAGGCTCGCACACCCAGGTAATTCTTATGCGTCATAGTGGCTCCACTATACAGGAAGCATCCCACCCCAAACCGGGGAAAGACCCTCGGAATTACCTGAAAATCTGGCCGCGAAACAACCGCTACAACCAGTGGCGAAGATCAACTGCGCTAGCGCGCGGTGTTCGGTATGATGTTGAGTCGAATAATCACGCTCCTGAACTATGCGCTCACAACACGTGTTCCCAGAGAACACTGCCAAACAGTCTCAGAAGCACCATCAAACACTCCGAGCCGAAACATCGGAAAGAGGCGTATCCCTAGTGTCTGACGTGTCTATCGACCAGCTCAAAGAGGAATTCGGGGGAAACGAGTGGCTCGTTGACGAGCTCTACCAAAAGTTTCTCTCTGACCCGTCGTCGGTCGATGAAAAGTGGCGTTCACTCTTCGAACAGGTGAAACCTGCGAACAACGAGAAGAACACCGCAACGACTTCTACCAAGCAAGCGGCACCGGCCGCTAACAAGCCAGCCAAGAAGGAACCTGCGAAACCGGCTTCCACGTCAAAGAAGGCTAGCTCCGCCTCCAAGAAGGATGCCCCAGCCGCAACCCCGGCGCAGGCCTCCCCAGCAGTGCGCCCATCGCGTCAGAAGAGCCAGTTGCCAGCGCAGCCTGCCAAGGAAGAATCGCCGAGCGAGCCAAGCGCAACCAAGGTTGAACGTCTGCGCGGCCCAGCACGTGCAATCGCCAAGAACATGGACGAGTCCCTCAGCGTCCCAACCGCAACCACGGTCCGCGCTGTCCCGGCGAAGTTGCTGATCGACAACCGCATCGTGATCAACAACCATCTGCGCCGTGCACGCGGCGGCAAGGTGTCCTTCACCCACCTGATCGGTTACGCGATCTGCCGGGCACTCAAGCTCAACCCGGCGATGAACGTCAGCTATGACGAAGAAGACGGCAAGCCAGTCGCAGTCCACAACGCACAGGTGAACTTCGGCATCGCAATCGACCTGCCACGCCCTGACGGCTCCCGCCTGCTTGTGGTACCGAACATCAAGGGCGCTGAGAACATGACGTTCTCGACCTTCTGGGAAACCTACGAAGACATCGTCAAGCGCGGCCGCGAAGGCAAGCTTACTGCCGAAGACTACGCCGGCACCACCGTCTCACTGACCAATCCAGGCGGGCTCGGGACGGTCCACTCCGTCCCGCGCCTGTCCAAGGGCCAGGCCACCATCATCGGTGTGGGCGCTCTCGACTACCCGGCCGAATACCGCGGCACCAGCGAAAAGGTCAAAGCACGCAATGCCGTGGGCAAGATCATCACGCTGACCTCGACCTATGACCACCGCGTCATCCAGGGTGCAGCATCCGGCGAGTTCCTGCGCGAAATCGAAAACCAGCTGCTCGCTGACGAATTCTGGGACGAGATCTTCGAAGCTCTGCGCATCCCATACGTACCGGTTCGCTGGGCGGTTGACCACCAGGTTGATATTGACTTCCAAATCAACAAGGTGGCTCGCATCCAGCAACTCATCGAGTCCTACCGCTCCTCTGGTCACCTCATCGCGGACACCAACCCGCTGACCTACCAGATGCGTTTCCACCCCGACCTCGATGTCCAGACCTACGGCTTGACATTGTGGGACCTAGACCGTGAATGGGTCACCGGAGGCCTCGGCGGACACAACCGCCTCCCGCTACGCGACATCCTCGGTATTCTGCGTGATGCATACTGCCGCACCACCGGCATCGAGTACATGCACATCCAGAACCCGGAAGAGCGCGAATGGTTCCAGTCCAAGCTTGAGCGTCCATACGAGAAACCGACCCGCGAAGAGCAGGTCCGAATCCTCGGCAAACTCAACCAAGCTGAAGCGTTCGAAACCTTCCTGCAGACCAAGTACATCGGTCAGAAGCGCTTCTCGCTTGAGGGTGGCGAATCGCTCATCCCACTGCTTGATGCGATCATCTCCGATGCCGCGGACGCCGGCCTCGACGAAGCCGCGATCGGGATGGCTCACCGTGGCCGCCTCAACGTACTCACCAACATCGCGGGCAAAACCTACGGTCAGGTCTTCCGCGAGTTCGAAGGCACCGTTGATGCCTCGACCGTCCAGGGTTCTGGTGACGTGAAGTACCACCTCGGCACCGAGGGTTCCTTCACCTCCGAATCAGGTAACACAACCAAGATCTACTTGGCCGCTAACCCGTCCCACCTTGAGGCAGTCGATCCTGTCTTGGAAGGTATTGTCCGCGCCAAGCAGGACATCATCGACCGCGGCCCAGAAGGCTTCACGGTCCTGCCGATCCTCATCCACGGCGATGCGGCGATGATCGGTCAGGGCGTAGTCTCTGAGACCCTCAACCTCTCGCAGCTGCGTGGCTACCGCACCGGCGGCACCATCCACGTTGTTGTCAACAACCAGGTTGGTTTCACTACCCCACCAAGCTCGTCCCGCAGCTCGATCTACCCGACCGACTTCGCGAAGGCTATCCAGGCCCCTGTCATCCACGTCAATGGCGATGACCCAGAGGCGGTTGTGCACGCTGGTCGCCTAGCGTTCGAATACCGTGAGAAGTTCAACCGCGACGTCGTGATCGACCTAGTCTGCTACCGCCGCCGTGGCCACAACGAGGGCGATGACCCATCGATGACCCAGCCGCTGATGTACAACCTGATTGACGGTAAGCGTTCGACCCGCAAGCTCTACACCGAAGCTCTCGTGGGCCGTGGCGACCTGACCCAGGAAGAAGCAGACGGGGCACTCAAGGAGTACCAGTCCCTTCTGGAGGCTGCGTTCTCTGAGACCCACAAGGCTCAGACAACTCCGATGCCAGCAATCGACGCGAACGGTGCCCTCGGTATGCCGAAGGCTCAGGCTGAAGACGCTGACGTCTCCGATCCACGTGCCGATAACACGGCGATCACCAAGGAGTTCGTCAAGGCTGTCGGGGATGCCCACACGGAGATCCCAGAGGCTTTCCACGTTCACCCGAAGCTCAAGACCTTGCTCGAGCGCCGCGCGGACATGTCTGTCAATGGCGGCATCGACTGGGGCTTCGCAGAACTCACCGCGTTCGCTTCCCTGACCGCCGAAGGCATCCCTGTGCGCCTCACCGGTCAGGATTCCCGCCGCGGCACCTTCGTTCAGCGTCACGCAGTCTTCCACGACCGCACCAACGATGACGAGTGGACGCCTCTGCACCAGGTGAGCGAGAACGCCGCGAAGTTCATGATCCATGACTCCTCGCTTTCGGAGTACGCGGTTCTCGGCTTCGAATACGGCTACTCGGTTGAACGCACTGAAGCGCTCGTTTTGTGGGAAGCTCAGTTCGGTGACTTCGTCAACGGCGCCCAAACCATCATCGACGAGTTCGTCTCCTCCGGTGAACAGAAGTGGGGCCAGCGCTCCTCCGTCGTGATGCTGTTGCCTCACGGCTACGAAGGCCAGGGCCCAGACCACTCCTCGGCACGCATCGAGCGTTTCTTGCAGTTGTGCGCCGAAGACAATATGCGTGTGATCAACCCGACCACGGGTGCGAACTACTTCCACGCTCTGCGTCGACAGGCATACCTGCGCCCACGCAAGCCGATGGTCGTGTTCACGCCTAAGCAGCTGTTGCGTTTGAAGGCTGCAGCTCAGCCGGTCGAGGCGTTCACCGAACAGACGTTCCAGCCAGTGATCCCAGACAACGATGTCGAAGCATCGAAGGTCAAGCGCGTCATGTTGGTCTCTGGTCGCCTCTACTATGACCTGTTGGCACGCCGTAAGAAGGACAAGGACGAGACCACCGCGATCGTCCGCGTTGAGCAGCTCTACCCGTTGCCGCAAGAGCAGATCGCAGCTGAACTCGCGAAGTACCCGAACGCGGATGTCCGCTGGGTTCAGGACGAGCCAGAGAACCAGGGACCATGGCCGTTCATGGCTATCAACCTGGTGCCGGGCCTGGATCGCGAGGTCACCGTGGTGTCCCGCCCAGCTGCGGCAGCACCATCGACTGGTTCTTCCAAGGTTCACGCCCAGGAGAACTCGGACCTTCTGGACCGCGCGTTCAGCTAGAGCAACACCGGAGATACTGCGCATGTAACCGGCTTGGCGGGCCCGTCACTTACCTTGACAGGATGTGGCGGGCTCACCGCTTTAACACCAGCGCTTTAACGCCAGTGGTCTAACACCTCCGGTTGAGGCTCACTGTTTTCACAGCGCCGTTATACCTTGGTCCTGTATCGTGACTGCGTTAGCGCTCTATCGTGACTGCTTTAGAGAAAGCATCACCGTCTGGGCCGCTTTACTGCGGCTCCTGAGGGTTTTGTGATGCTCTTCTCCGCGCCGTTGCACGTTTGCAGCCGAGCACGCCGGTAGAGTGAACACGGCGGAGCACATAGTTTCGCTCTTTCCGTTGAAGTAGACGGAACATGAGACCCAGTCGAAAGGATGTTGGCGTGGATTCCCGAGCCATCCGTTTAGTCGCTGTTGGCGATGAGTTGCTGGCCGGCCACGGCGACCCCCGTGCTTTGGGGTGGTTTGGGCGTGTGCTTGCCAGCACGCCGTCTGAGTCAGCGCAGGTGACCCCTTTTGCTCTACCTGCGCCTGCCGAGACCACCGAGCAGCTTGCCGAGCGCTGGCTGGGTGAAGCGCAGCGCCGCTTCGATGATGATGGCGAAAACCGTTTGGTGCTGGCACTCTCCGATGCGGATGCAACCTACGGGGTGACCACGGCACGGTCTCGACTGAACTTGGCGAACATCTTGGATGCATCAACCCAACTGGGATTGAGCACGTTTGTGGTGGGCCCTCCCCCGCGGCTTGACCCTGACCACAACAAGGAGATCGCCCGGTTGTCTGCTGCGTTCGCTGACGTTACGACGCGCCGCAACCACTTCTATGTGGACACGTTCCGTCCGCTGGAGAAGCATGAACAGTACCGCGCGGATTTGACGTCTAATAACGGCGAGGTGGGCCAGCAGGGCCACGGTTTGATGGCGTGGCTTGTGATGCACCGCGGCTGGTTCACGTGGCTTGGTGTTCCCGAGCCGACCCGCTAACTTTCATACTCGCCCCCGAATCATGCGATAATGGACGGAATCGCCCTGTATCGCAGACGCAAACGCTCTGTGTCGCAGATGCAAGCACTATGTGCGCGGTACATGAGCGTCACGAAGTGTTCACAGATGTATGAGGTTGTAAGGAGGACGCGATGAGCAGCAAGCGTGCACGTAAGCGCAAGGATCGCCGCCGGAACAAGGCGAATCACGGTAAGCGCCCTAACACCTGATCGTGATTGATCATTAAACGCGTGTGGGTCTGCGTTCCACTTTTCGTGGATAATGCAGACCCACACGGGTTTATTGTTGGCGCTAGCTGTGAACGGCGCTACTGCCGTCTGCTACACCTATTCGCTAGGCGCTTTCTTGCATCGAACCTTCTTGCACCGGGTCCTTGATTTCTTCTAGCCGGTCCAAGATGCGCGTCTTGAGTTGCTCTGGGGCGGCGTCGTGGCAGCTGCGGCGCACGACGTTGCGTATGATGCATTCCAGGTCATAGACGCTACGGCATTCTTCACAGCCTTCGAGGTGGGCGCGCACTGCGTCAACGCCGTCGGCTTCCAGCACACCATCGAGGTATTCGTAGATGCGTTCAAGCCGGGCTTCAGTGCAACCACCGAGTTCGTTGCAGCCCTGAGTCATGATTGCTCCTTATCCGAGACCTTCTTGGTCGACTTCTTTCCGTTCTTTTTAGCCCCTGTAGTTGATTCGGTTCTGCCCACCGCATAGTCGCTGAGCATCTCTCGCAGCTGTCTGCGGCCCCGATGCAGCCGGGACATGATGGTGCCGATGGGCACACCGAGGATGTCAGCTGCTTCCTTATAGGGGAAACCTTCTACGTCCACGAAGTACACGGCGAGCCGGAACTCTTCCGGGATCTCCTGCAGAGCCCTCTTGACTTCTGAATCCGGTAACGAGTCGAGTGCTTGGGCTTCTGCAGAACGCAACGCTTGATCGCCGCGTTCGATCTGCGCACCTAGTTGCCAGTCCTCCACCTGGTCAGTTCCGGAGCGGATCGGTTCGCGTTGCCGCTTCCGGTACAGGTTGATGTAGGTGTTGGTGAGGATCCTATATAGCCAGGCACGCAAATTAGTTCCGGGCTTGTACTGGTGGAAGGAGGCATACGCTTTAGCGAACGCCTCCTGCACGAGGTCTTCAGCATCAGCCGGGTGCCGGGCCATACGCAAGGCAGCCGAATACAGCTGATCAACATATTTGAAGGCGTCGCGTTCAAAACGTTCACGACGCTCTTCAGTAGTCTCCTGGTCAGGATCCACCGGGCCCGAAGCCGACTGTATTGGCTCAGGCTGCGCCGTTGGCTCGGTTTGCTGTGTTTCTTCAGCGTGCGTGGAGTGGTGTTCCGAGGCGCCGGCTTGTGAGACATCGCCTGGTTGGATGTCTTCGGCTTCGTAGCTTTCGAGCGCTTCGTGGTTGTGTGTGCGTGCCATCCCGGCTAATGCTACTTGGTTTGCCGGAGTTCCAGCGTGAGCTGGCGCCGTTGTCGTCACTGCCTGTACTGGCAACGCCGGAGGGGATGTTTCTGGTGTTTCCATAGTTGAAACCATGTGCACTCCCCTTCCTTATGCCGTCGCTGGCACGAACACCGCCTTAGTTGTCAATGCACATAACGGAAACATGGTGCAAAGTATTCCCTAACGCTGTGTGGCGGCCCTATTGTTGCTGGGTTTGTGCGTGGATTATGTGCTTTGCGGGGTGTGCTCATGAAAAGATGGAGCACATATCTACCCTGCGGGTGGTGAGTGCACGTTGCATGCGTGCGCCGGCACCTGCGTATTGGAGGAAATATGAGCCTTGTACGCCGTGTGGCCCGCCCGTTGTTGGCGGCTCCGTTCATTACTGCTGGTGTGGCGCATCTTCGTGCACCAGAGCGCACCGGTAACGGCTTGCGTCCGCTTTTGGACAAGGTGTCAGATGTTGTGCCGCAGGCTCAGTCTGTAGCTGAGAAGCCTGAGCTGGCTGCCCGGGTTTTGGGTGGTATTCAGGTGGGTGCTGGCGCGTTGTTGGCGATGGGCCGTATGCCGCGTTTGGCTTCGGCTTTGATCGTTGCGGCTCAGTCAGCCACGTTGTTGGCTGACGGTGTTCCACAGCATAAGGATGGTTCGCGTGCCCTGGCTGTGACCACGCAACTGGGCCTGACAGGTGGCGCGCTATTGGCTGTGGTTGATACTGATGGCAAGCCGTCACTCGCCTACCGCACACAGAAGGCATCGAAGAAGGCTTCGAAGAAGGCGCGGAAGCAGGCTAAGAAGGCTGCTGACGCGGCTGGTTTGTCGTCCTAATCATGGGGTGTCCCCTCGGCTGGCGGTTGCTGGTTGAGGGGACGCTTTTTATTTGAAGGGTTTTATTTGGATTCCATGCACTCGACGTTGTGGCTGGCTCCCGCTAAGGATGGCCCGCTGGATGCTGTTGTTGAGATCCCGGGTTCTAAGTCTCTAACGAACCGTCACCTGGTTCTGGCGGCGTTGGCTGATGCGCCAACGCGTGTGGTGGGGGCTTTGCGCTCACGTGACACCGATTTGATGGTTGAGGCGCTCTCAGCGTTGGGTGTCGGTTTTGAGTGGGTGGATTCTTCAACGTTGTTGGTCACGCCTCTGGGTGAGGAGGCGTTGCAGGAGCGGTCCCCGGTTTCGATTGATTGTGGGCTTGCAGGTACGGTGATGCGTTTTGTGCCGTATGTGGCGGCGTTGTTGCGTAGGCCTGTGACGTTTGATGGGGATGCGGCTGCTCGTGTACGCCCGATGAGTGCTGTGATCGCGGGTTTGCGTGCCCTTGGCGCGAATGTCGCGGGTGGTGAGGATGGTTTCCTTCCGTTCACGGTGACGGGCTCTGACCGGGTTGACGGTGGCGAGATTTCGTTGGACGCATCGGGTTCGAGCCAGTTTGTATCGGGCCCGTTGTTGGTGGGTGCGCGTTTGCCGCGTGGTTTGGTGGTGCGGCATGCCGGTGGCGCGGTGCCCTCGCCGCAGCATGTTGAGATGACGGTTGAGACTCTGCGTGCTGCCGGCGTGGATGCTTCGGTGGGTGCTGACGGTGTTTCGTGGTCGGTGGCTGCGGGCTCGATCTCGCCGGGTGATGTTGTGGTGGAGCCTGATTTATCGAATGCTGGCCCGTTTTTGGCGGCGGCGTTGGTGTGTGGTGGCCGGGTTGCGATTCCGCGTTGGCCTGCGTCGACTACTCAGATTGGCGCTGAGTGGGAGATGCTTTTGCCACGTTTTGGGGCGCGCGTGCACCGGGAGCCGGATGCGTTTGGGACTGAGCAGTTGGTGGTGACTGGCGGGGAGAGGATTTCTGGGGTTGAGGCCGATGGCCTAGCTGAGTTGGCGCCGACTGCTGCGGCTTTGTGTGCGCTGGCTGATGGGCCGAGCAGGTTGGGTGACATTGCTCATTTACGTGGGCATGAGACAGACCGTTTGGCTGCGTTAGCGACGGAGCTTTCGAAGGTGGGTTCACCGACTGTGGAGACTGAGGATGGGTTGGTGATCAGCCCAACAGGCGAGTTACGGCCCACCGTGTTTGGTTCGTATGAGGACCACCGGATGGCTACCGCGGGCGCGATCATCGGCTTGGCCGTTGATGGCCTCAAGGTCGAAAACATCGAGACCACTTCGAAGACCATGCCCGACTTCCCTGGCATGTGGTCTGACATGCTCTCACAGAAGGCCAAAGAGTTCCCTGGCACCGAGGACACATCAGCCGGCCAAGCGTCAGTTGACGCCCAGGGCGGTGGGCAGTGATGGCGCGGCGAGAATGGTCTGAGGAGGATGTCCGCATCCGCCCAAATAAGCGTGGAAGCAGGCCGCGGACCAAGGACCGGCCGGCACATGCTGATGCGGTGTTGGCGATGGTCGTGGGCGTTGATCGCGGCCGCTACCGTTGCGTGCTCTTAGATGAGCCCGGCGCAGGTACTGGTGGGTCCGGGTCCAAGAAGGCTCAGCGTGCGCGCCAGAAGCAAGTTCAGGCTGAGGGTGGGCGCCGCATCGTCGTGACGGCGATGCGTGCTCGTGAGTTGCGTAGGCAGGCGATCGTGGTGGGCGATCGTGTGCGGCTCGTGGGGGATGTCTCTGGCCGTGAAGGTTCGTTGGCGCGTTTGGTCCGTGTTGAGGAGCGGTCCTCGTTGCTGCGGCGTAGCGCGGATGATTCTGATCAGGTTGAGCGCGTGATTGTCGCCAACGCTGATCAGCTGGTGATCGTGGTGGCGGCGGCGAATCCGGAACCGCGGACGGGTTTCATTGATCGAGCGTTGGTCGCGGCCTCGGATGCGGGGATCGATGCCGCGTTGGTGATCACCAAGACGGATCTTGCTGACCCGTCGCTGCTGGTTGAAACGTATGAGGGGCTGGGCGTTCAGGTTGTGACGTCCGGTTCGGCCGAACACCCAGACGACGTCGCCTCGCGGCCCCTGGATGCGGCGGCACAGCAGCGGCTGCGTGAGTTGTTGGATGGTCGGCTGTCTGCCTTGATTGGGCATTCGGGTGTGGGCAAGTCCACGCTCATCAACGCCCTGACCGATGCTGAGCGTGAGACGGGGGCTACGAACTCTGTGACGGGCCGCGGCCGTCACACATCTTCGTCCGCTGTTGCGGCTTATTTGAGTGGCGGTGATCCGGGCTCATGGATCGTGGACACGCCTGGGATCCGCTCTTTCGGGATGGGGCATGTGGATGATGAGAACATCCTCAACGCGTTCACTGACCTTGTGCCCGCGACGGTAGACTGCCCGCGCGGGTGCACGCATGCGGCTGATGAGCCGGAGTGCGCGCTGGATGCGTGGGTTGCCGCTGGGAAGGCCGGCCCGAGCGGCCACGCCCGTTTGGCTTCGTTGCGTCGCTTACTCGCGTCTCGTCAAGGGGATGTCAACGATGAGGACCTCAAGACGTTGGGTGGCTAGGGTATGAATATGACCCACACAACCGATAACCCCTCCCTATCTGGGGGTTCTGCCTCGCATAACACCGTTGCCTCGCATGATGCCACTGCCTTGCCTGACGCCGCTACCCTAGCTGATGATCTTGCGTTGGCGCATGAGCTTGCCGATGCCGTGGATGCTTTGACGATGGAACGTTTCGGCGCCGCTGATCTGTATGTTGAGACCAAGCCTGACGCGACGCCTGTCACGGAGGCAGATCGACAGGCTGAGCAGCTGATCCGTGAACGCCTTTCCCAGGCGCGTCCGGGGGACGCGGTGTTCGGTGAGGAGTTCGGTTCCACGGGGGATTCGAACCGGGTGTGGATTATTGACCCGATCGATGGCACCAAGAACTTTATGCGCGGTGTTCCGGTGTGGGCCACGCTGATCGCGTTGGTTGAGGACGGCGAGGTTGTGGTGGGCCTTGTTTCGGCCCCGGCGTTGGGCCGCCGCTGGTGGGCTTCTGTAGGCGGCGGCGCGTTCACGGGTGCTTCGCTGGATGAGGCTCGCCGCATCGGGGTTTCGGGTGTTGCGGAGCTTGAGGTTTCTTCGTTTTCGTATTCTTCGCTCACGGGGTGGAAGGCCCGCGGGTGGCTTGATGGCGTGCTGGCTATCAGCGATACCGTGTGGCGTACGCGTGCTTACGGTGATTTCTTCTCGTATTGCTTGGTCGCTGAGGGGGCTGTGGATTTCGCGGCCGAGCCTGAGCTGAATCTGTATGACATGGCCGCGCTCGTGCCGATCGTGTGTGAGGCTGGCGGCGTCTTCACTTCCTTACAGGGCGAGGATGGCCCGTGGGGTGGTAACGCTATCGCCTCGAATGGGTTGTTGCATGATGCGGCGTTGGACGTGTTGGGAACCCGCGGGGCGGAGCGCACCCCTACTCCCCTGCCGAACCATCAGCACAGCGCTGAATAACGGTTCTCCGAGTTCTCTTCTGACCTGCCGTCCCTTGTGGCCTGCAGTTCTTGCCCCGCCGTGCCTTGCGCCCCGGTTCCGTCTCTGACTTTCTTACAGACCCCGCCTTCCCAGATAAGCGTTCCCAAGTAAGCGTTACTAGATACATGAGCTTTCCCCGTCGCGTTATTACTGCTGCATGGCCGATCTATGTGGCCGTGTTCTTCGGTGGCGCGTTGGGTGCGGCTGTGCGTGAGTCCCTGGTTTTATTTGGCGAGGCTGCGCAGTGGCCTGAGAACCTGATGATTCTTGTAGTGAATTGCGTGGCGTCACTGTTTCTGGGGTGGGCTACCGGCATGTGGGATCGCGGCCGTGGCATGGGCGGGAACTCGGCTGCGTTGAGGTGGCGTTCCTTCATTAGCCCGGGTTTTGTGGGCGGTTTCGGTTCGGTCTCTGCAGTGACGCTACTTGCTTCGGATATCGTGGGCGATCTCGGTGTGCTCTCTCTTCACGTCGGCGCGGCCCTCGTGTGCGCTGGTATCGGTTTCTGGCTTGCCAGGTTCTGGAAGCCTCGCGGCTCTTATATGCGGCCAGAACTGTGGACTTCTGGTGGTGATGACCGGTGAGTGCGTGGTTGACCATTCTGACCGTGAGCGTGGCTGGTGGGCTGGGTTCTGTGGCTAGGGTGTGGTTTATTCGCCGGGAAGAGCAGGCACGGGCAGACGGGAGGATCACTTCGAAGTTCCCGTGGGGGATGTCGATTGCCAACACGCTTTCGTGTTTCATTTTTGGCGTGTTCACGGGTGGGTTCGCGGATCAAGCGTGGGCTGTGCCTGTTTTGGCGGGGTTCTGCGGCGGGTTCTCCACGATCGCATCCGTTGCGACCACCGCTATTTCCTCGGCACGCGAGAGGGCATGGCTAAGGAGTTTTGCGATTCTTGCCGCGATCCTTTGTCTGGCTGTTCCGGCGGCGTATCTCGGCCTAGTGATCGGTAAGGCTGCCTTCCTGTAAGCGCACCGTACGTGTTTGCTTGATGCATATAGCGCGAGGGCGGGAACGTGTCTGGAACACGTTCCCGCCCTCGCGTATTGAGCCGTGGCTAGCAGGCGTAGAGCCTAGTCGATGCGCAGTTCGCCCATCTTGTCCCAGCCTTCGCCTTCGACTTGCCGGGAGACGATGTCTGGGGTTTCAACCAGGAATGGCTTCATGGATTCCAGGCCTTTCGCGAAGTGTTCGGAGTTCACGTGGGCTTCGCCCGCATCGTCCTTGAACGCTTCAACGAGCAGGAACACGGTTGGGTCCTGCGGGGCCCGGTACCACTCGAACCAGAGGTTGCCTGGCTCGCTGCGGGTTGCCTGGGTGAACTCCGCGACGGCGTCGAGGAAGTCTTCGGCTTTCTCGGGCTTCACTTTGTATTTCACGTTGATCAGGATCATGGTCCCTATGCTTTCATGCCAGGCTCGGCTTGGCCAGGGTTCGCAGTGTCACCGGCCGCATTGGCGCCGGCGGCCTGCACGATCGGCACTGCCTGGGTTGGGGCTTCCATGTGGCGGAAGCCGGCGAGTTCCTTCTCACCTGGTGCTGGCGTGAGCAGGGAAACCACTACCGCGAGCACGAGGCAGGTCAGGAAGCCTGGGACGATCTCGTAGAGCGGCTCGGAGAGTGCTCCGCCGAAGGTGGAGAGGGTTTCGCTCTTGCTCCAGACGAACGCGACGGTCGCGCCGCCAACGATGCCGGCCATCGCACCCCAGTTGGTGAGGCGCTTCCAGTAGAGGCTGAGCACCACGACTGGGCCGAATGCGGAGCCGAAGCCTGCCCACGCGAATGCGACGAGGCCGAGCACGGTCGCGTTTTCTTCCAGCGCAAGCACTGCCGCGATGATCGCGACGATCAGGACTGCGAGGCGACCCAGCCACAGCTTCGTGGTCTTGGACATGCCTGGCTTGAACACCAGCGCGAGGTCCTCAACGAGTGCAGAGGAGGTCACGACCAGCTGGGAGGAAATGGTCGACATGATCGCTGCGAGAACAGCTGCGAGTACGAAACCTGCCAAAAGTGACGGCATGAGGTTCTGCGCGAGGTCGAGGACCACGGTCTCAGCGCTCTTGGTGTCGGTGAGCTGCTTGTCTTGGTTGAGGTTGAAGTAGGCGATACCGGCCATCGAGGTCACGATGACGCCGATCACGGAGAGCACCATCCAGCCGACACCGATCGCGGCACCCCAGCGGGCGTCGCGGGAGGAGCGTAGCGCCATGAAGCGGATGATGATGTGCGGCTGGCCGAAGTAGCCAAGCCCCCACGCGGCGGCGGAGACTGCACCGACGATAGTCCCGCCCTTCATGAGGGAGCCGAAGTCTGGGTTGACGCTCAGCACGCCGTCAATGACTTGCTGTGGCCCGCCAACGGAGATCACGGCAAGCACTGGGACGACGAAGAGGGCCGCGAGCATGATGAGGCCCTGAACCGTGTCGGTGTAGGTTGCGCCGAGGAAGCCGCCGAACATCGTGTAGGCGAGCGTGATGCCTGCGACGAGCAACATACCGGTCAGGTAGCTGCCGTTGAACGCGGACTGGAAGAACTTACCGCCAGCGGTCATACCGGAGGATACGTAGAAGGTGAAGAACACCAGGATCACGATGCCGGAGACGATGCGCAGGATGCGGGACTTATCGCCGAGGCGGTTTTCGAAGTAGCTCGGGATGGTGATGGAGTCGTTGGTGACTTCGGTGAAACGGCGCAGGCGTGGCGCGACGAAGATCCAGTTGAGTGCCGCACCAATGGTGAGGCCGATCGCCATCCATGCCTGGAACATACCCATCATGTAGAGGGCACCAGGCAAGCCCATCATGAGCCAGCCGGACATGTCAGACGCGCCAGCGCTGAGTGCCGCGGTGAATGGGTGCAGGCGGCGGCCGCCGAGCATGTAGTCGTCGCCGTCGTCGGTTTTCTTGAAGGCGTAGTAGCCGATCAAGAGCATCGCTATGAAGTAGATGATGACGGCGATGAGTTTGTATGAGCCGTCAGGACCCAATCCGAATAAGTCCATGTGTTCCTCCGGTTTATCCTCTCGTCATGCTTGATGCATCGGGTTTTATTCCGTTGGTGACTGGACAGACGCGTCATCGTTTCCGGACAACCGTCCAACAGCCTTTGACAATATTTCCAATGTTCAGTTCTCAGCGTCCGCACTTGAGGAAGCACTTGTGCTGAGGCCAATGAGCCACCTTACAGTCATTGCGTTAATGATGCACGCTCATCGGCAGTATTTGATCCTGACATTCCTCAACCGTTGAGAGATACACTTCAGTTTTAATGCATCTTGCTATCAACTGATCTTATTTATTGGATCTTCAAACCCTGCTTTAGATAGGTCTCACCTTCCTGAATATTTTTCGTGATATATGTCATACCACTGCCATTCTGGGCACTTTCGAGGGTTGCCCCCGCGTTGCGATATGTCTTAACCCTCGGAAACTTGTACAAGTCAGAATTGTGTCATCAACGCTTAGGAGTTTCCGCTCTTCATACCCATGATTTCTTTATGAAGAAAACTGGATCAGTGGCAGCATTTCCGCTTGCATAGCATTCTCCCTTGTACTGGGCTTATCCGCTTGCAGCGCTGAGAGCAAACAAGGGCACTCCCCCGACACTCCATCATCTCCGGAAAACTCGGCCACTGAAACTTCAGCTTAGGATGACCCCTTCTATAGTGATTCCTCGGAGAATCCAGCTTCTGACTTTAATGACCCCTTTGCGACCTATTCATTCGAGAACTCCGGTTCGGATTCTGTAGACGATTCTGCTGATCTACTGCAAGAGGACGACAACAGGGTCGAAACTCACAACGTCGGAGACGTAATCAAATCGCCGTCAGCCGACATCACCGTCGTGGCCGACTGCTACCTCGCAGGCGTCTCCACCAGATGGCTGGATAAACTCGTCAAAACCCTCGGCATTGACTCCCTGTCGAAGTCGCAGGTTTCACGCATGGCCACCGAGCTCGACGAGCACGTAGACCAGTTCCGTCACGAACCCCTTGATGAGGCCGGTCCCTTCACCTTCGTTGCTGCTGATGCGCTATCCATTAATGTCCGTGAGGGCGGACGGGTGATCAACGCGGTCGCCCTCATCGCCACCGGTGTTAATGCTGACGGCCGTAGGAAAGTCCTCGGCCTACGGGCCCAACCAGTAAGGCTGGGGCAGCGCGGACCAGCTTCTTAGCCGACCTCGTCGCGCGCGGCCTGACCGGTGTGCGTTTAGTGACTTCTGATGCTCACCCGGGCCTGGTCGAGGCGGTCGCGGCAAACCCGCCTGGAGCTTCGTGGCAGCGGTGCCGCACGCATTACGCGGCGAACCTCATGAGTGTGCGCCCCAAGAGCTACTGGCCGGCAGTCAAAGCGATGCTGCACTCGGTCTACGAGCAGCCCGAGGAGGCCAGTGTTCATGCCCAGTTCGACCGGCTCTTGGACTACGTTAGCGACAAGCTGTCTGCTGCTCATGATCATCTGGATGCCGCACGTGCCAGTTATCCTTGCCTTCACTGGCTTTCCAATCGCGGTGTGGGCCCAGATCTGGTCCAACAACCCCAACGAACGCCTCAACCGTGAGATCCGGCGTCGTACCGATTCGGTGGGGATCTTCCCCAACCGCGATGCGATCATTCGCCTTGTCGGCGCAGTCCTTGCAGAGCAGACTGATGAATGGGCCGAAGGCCGACGCTACCTCAGCCTCGATTTCCTCACCCGAAGCCGCTTCCAAGCCGTAGATAATTCCAGGATCGAAGTCAGCGACGAATACACACACACGAACTCAGCGCTGACCACCCCCTGCGTGTGCCCGTCTCGAAGACCGCTGGTCTGATCAGCGCTGGTCTGTTTACGGTCCTGCTGATGGGGCTTCCCCTGCTGGCCGGCATGGCTGCGAACCCGTGGGTTGCAACTGCCGAGGCGTTCTACAGGTCTGGCGCGCTGGTTTTCGGGGGTGGGCATGTGGTGCTGCCGATGCTGCAGGGAGAGCCCGCAATTGCCGAGGCGGTAAGCCAAGATCAGTACCTTGCTGGCTATGGGGCGGCGCAGGCAGTTCCCGGTCCGCTGTTCACATTCGTGGCATTTTTGGGGTTCAACATGGAAGCCGGGGCCTAGGCGTGGCTCAGCTCCGCACTTGCGCTGATTGCTGTTTTCCTCCCCGGAGTGCTGCTGGTGGTCGCCGCGCTGCCGTTCTGGGCTGCGGTACAGACAAGCCCGCTGGCCCGCTCTAGTGTCGCGGGGGCGAACGCCGCTGTTGTCGGGATCCTCGCAGGCGCTCCCATCACCCCGGTTGTCACTTCAGCTATTACGGGGCTCGCTCCCCTGCTGATTGCATTGGCTTGTTTGGCACTGCTCATGCTGGCTAAGTGGCCGGCGTGGGCTGTTGTTGCTGATCGGCGCAGTGACAGGGCTCGCAGCACACCTCATTGGGGCGTAGGTGGGCGGCTTTCGAACGGTTGTGTCAGTGCTGCTGAATACACTTTCTTCGAACAGCGAGAGGAGCACGGCATGAACACGATAACTGTCGAACTGTCCGATGAAGACGCAGCCCTTGTTCGCAAGCATGCCGACTTTGAAGGCGTCACGATTTCTGACTTCGCCCGGTCAGCGATCTTGGATAAAATCGAAGACTCCTGCGACCTACAAGAACTCCGCGAAGCAATTGCGGAGGAAGGGAACAATGACTGCACTCACGACTGAGCGGCTGATACTTCGCCCGCCCCAGGATGGAGATGAAGACGCCGTCTTCACTATCCATTCGGACCCAAGGACCTACCAGCATCGCCCTGAACTGGCGATGAAGAATCGCGAAGAAGCCTCCGAGCTGCTGGCCGCATGGCAGCGCAACTGGTCAGAGGACGGAATCGGCTACTTTGTCGTCACCCGCGATTCAGCCGACATCATCGGCTTCACCGGCCTGCGCTTCTCAGAAGAACAGGGCGAACAGGTGCTCAACCTCTACTACCGTTTTGCGCCCGAATCCCAAGGAAAGGGATACGCGGCCGAGGCCGCGGCCGCCGCCAGCGACTGGGCACGGCAGATGCACCCCGAGCGTCCAATTGTGGCGATCATCGATCCAAGCAACGCCCCGTCTGCCAAGCTGGCTGAAAAGCTCGGTCTACACTTGGAAACTGCAGACCATGAACAAGGCCACCTGTACCGGCTTTGAGCACAACCCCTTGCAGGGCTTAGGCGTACTGGAACGCTGGCCGACGGCTGTTGAATAGCGCCAAATAAAAAGTCTCGGGACACCGCATAAGCGATGTCCCGAGACTTATCAGAGTGGAGGCGGCGAGAATCGAACTCGCGTCCGATGTGGTGTTGCCAGGACTTCTCCGGGCGCAGCACTGATTCAGGGCTTCTCAGTCCCAGAGACCATCACCAGTGCAAGTGGTCTGTGGTTACCCTGTGGACTCAGCCGCTAGAAGTTGTCGCGAGCACGCTCACGGCAAGCGTGCTCACCAGTGGCTATCTAGCTGACGTCAGAAAACCGGGGCGATAGCAACCCCGGGCTGACGGACTCGGTCACTGCAATTAGGCAGCGAGAGCGAAGTCAGTGCGCTTAGATTCGGCACTTATTGTTTTGCAGAGAACGTTAACGAGATGACTCTACATTCTCGGCCCGCTTCCCCTGTCGCGACTCACATCGTCGAAACCAAGTCGCCCCCATATTCAATTACCCCACCTACACAACCAACACCACACACAAAACTCGCGCGCCTGTCGGATGCCTCAGCGGGCTGAACAATGCACTCACCGCGATGAGTGCAGGAATCTATACTACACGATGCTTCGCTACGCGACACCCGCGCGGCGGTTCCGTGCACGCAACGCGCGCAGCGCCTCACGGTTGTCCTGCTTCTCCTTCAAGGCGTGGCGTTTATCCCACTCCTTCTTACCGCGCACCAAAGCGATCTCTAACTTGGCGCGGCCTTCCTTGAAATACAGGCTCAGCGGCACAATCGTCAGTCCCGCCTCGTCCACGCGGCGCTCGAGCTTGACAAGCTCCTTACGATGCAACAACAACTTCCTGCGCCGCCTCGCAGCATGATTAGTCCAGGAACCATTCAAGTACTCCGGGATATAGAGCAACTCAGCCCACAACTCACCCCGGTAAAAGGTGCAGAAACCCTCCGCGAGAGACGCCTTCCCCTCACGCAAAGACTTCACCTCAGTACCCGTCAAAACCATCCCGGCTTCATAGGTATCCAGGATCTCGTAATCATGCCGCGCCTTACGGTTGGTCGCGACCACGTGATTACGTTGATCTTTAGTCTTCTTCTTATTCGCCATGATTGATCAAGCTTAGCGAATCCCGCACCCCACCGCTGACACGGCGGTGCTCCCCGGCCAATCGCTCACCCCACAAGCCGGGGCGTAGCTAGCCTGCTACCAGAGCAAGCCGGCTGGGTTGCGGTGCTGGCCATCGACCACCGTCTCAAAGTGCAAGTGGCAGCCCGTCGAGTTACCCGTGGTTCCAACGTAGCCGATCACCTGGCCCTGCTTGACCTGCTGCCCCACCCGAACCGCTGTGCGGGTCATGTGGTTGTAGTTGGTCGTCAACGCATGCCCGCGCACGATGTTGTGGTCAACAGACACGGTGATGCCGTGGCTGCCGTTCCAGCCTTCCTGCATGACGCGGCCGGAAGCCGAAGCAACAATTGGCGAGCCGCACGCTGAACCCCAGTCGATACCTGCGTGCAGGTAGCCTCCCAAGCCACCATAATCAATGGTCCCGGCAGGGGTTGGCCGCCATCCGAAACCTGAGGTGATCGGTCCACTCGCAGGCACTATGAGGCCCCAGGTTCCCTTCGAAACGGTCTTGGACGGCTTCGTGTTAGTTGTAGCAACCGTCGCCTTCTTTTGCGCGGCTTGAGCCTTAGCGCGCAACGCGGCAGCGTTCTTAGCCCGGCGCCGCTCTGCAGCAGCTGCCTCACGCTTAGCCCTCTCAGCGGCCTCTCGCGCCTTCCGGGCCCGCTCCTCCGCTTCACGCTTCAAACGTTCCTGGCGTTCCTTGATCGCTTGGTTGATCTTCTGCTGTTCAGCCTTCTGATCTTCAAGCTGCTGATGCGCTTTGGACTTCGCGTCCTCAAGTTCGCTCTGCGCGCTCTCCGTATCAGCCAGCAGCTTCTCCAGATCAGCCTTCGCCGCATCGGCGGCTTCACGCGCCTGTGTCTGACGCACGAGCGCGGCATCCGCTTGCTTCTTCAAACCAGCGATCTCATCTTCAACGGCACTCAAACGGGCGGTAGCGTTCCGCTGCTCCGCGCCGCGGCCCAGAAGTTCGTTGAGTTCACGGTTCTGGGCCCGAGCCAAACGCGAGGAAACCTCAACCGAGTTCGCCCACTTATTCAAATCATTGCCGCGCACCAACAACCCAAAATCGGAGCCCTCAAGCCCACCGGACTGATACGCGCGCGCCGCAAGCTGGCCGGTGAGCTTGCGCTGTTCATCGGTCATGGCCTTGGTCTTCTCCTGGGCCTCAACCATTTCCGCACGGGATTTCTCCGCGGCCGCTAAACGCCCCTGGAGCTGCTGGACTTCCGAACGGGCAGCGGATTCGGCCGCCTCAGCGTCCTGCACCGCCTGTTCAGCCGAAGGAAGCCTGTCCTGGAACTTCCGCAGCTTCTCCCCGTTCTTCTGCAGCATCGCATTGACACTCTCGAGGTCCTTCTCGGTACCTGCGATCTGTTTCTCGATGCGGTCCTTACGGTCATCAAGCTTGTCAGCGTTAGCCGGCACAATACCCAGCGATACCGTCAGGCCAGCCACCACACCAGCCGAAATCACCGCGGCGAGCTTGCCGCGGCCAGTCAGAGAAGCATCATGTTTCATAAGAGCTAACGTCCTTCCATAAAATGCCCCACTCGGAGAAGACATTCACCTTGTACGCAACGGCGCCAACAGAAATGGTTTCTGCGTGCACCCGAACTAGACCTTCAAATAACGGCGCAGCGTTATGAGCGAACTCAAGCCGGCCAATACAACACCAATCAGAATCAACAGTGGCGCAAGCCAGAGCATCACGGAGGCGTCAATGAACGCGATCGTCGGATTAGCCACGGCCAACCGGTCCTGGATCACAAACTGGACAACCGCCCACAGAACCCCCGACGCCAAGAGGCCACCGAGCGCTGCCGCGATCATGCCTTCAAGCACAAACGGCAACTGAATCAGCGTCTTCGAGGCACCCACCAGGCGCATAATCCCGGTCTCACGGCGGCGCGTGAAGGCCGAGAGACGAATGGTTGTAGCGATCAGCAGCACCGCAGTCACGATCATCACGATCGCAATCACGATCGCCACGATCGATGCCCCATTCATCAAAGAGAACACGCGTTCAAGGATCTGGCGTTGATCAGCAACCGAATCCACGCCGGCAACCGTGGAGAACCTCTCGTTGATGACCTCGTACTTCTCAGGGTCCGTCAACTTGATCCGGTACGAACTCGGCAGCTGATCCGCTGTCACGTTCTCTGCCAGCGCGGTGCCGTCGTATTGCTCCCTGAAGTGCTTGAGAGCCTCGTCCTGAGACTCGAAATAGAACTCATCAACATACGGCTTCATGTCCGGCGACTTCAGGATCTCTTCGATGCTTTCCTTCTGAGCATCCGTCACCGAGGCAACATTGCCATCGCCATCCACCACGCAGTTACGCGAATCGGAAGAGGAGTTACACAGGTAAACCGCTACCTGCACTTTGTCGTACCAGTAGCCCTTCATCTTCGAGACCTGGGACTGCAACAGAATCGCAGACCCCACAAACGTCAACGAAACCAAGGTCACCAGAACAACCGAGACGATCATCGTCACGTTGCGACGAAGACCAGAGAAAATCTCACCGAGAACGAAAGACAACCTCACAGCTCGTCCTCCTCAGAATCAAACGGCGCGAACGCCTGCGATGCTTGAGACGGGATCGCGGGCACGTCATCGCCCTTCGCGTGGTACACGCCGCCGTGCTCGTCGCGGATCACTTCCCCATTGGATAGCTCAATCACGCGCTTACGCATACGGTTGACGATCTCGTCATCGTGGGTAGCCATCACCACTGTGGTGCCGTTCTGGTTGATCTTGTCCAAAATATCCACGATGCCGCGGCTGGTTTCCGGGTCGAGGTTACCCGTGGGCTCATCAGCCAGAAGGATCGCAGGGCGGTTCACCACGGCGCGTGCAATCGCCACGCGCTGCTGTTCACCACCCGAAAGCTCATGCGGCAGACGGCTCCCCTTGCCATCAAGGCCCACCATCTTCAAGACCTCAGGGACCGTCTGGCGGATCATGGCGCGGGAACGGCCAATCACCTGCATCGCGAACGCGACATTCTGAAACACCGTCTTATTCGGCAACAGCCTGAAGTCCTGGAACACCACGCCAATATTGCGGCGTAGCTTAGGCACCTTCCACTGTGGGAGGCGATCAACATTGACACCAGCAACGTGAACAGACCCGCGGGTTGTGCGCTCTTCACGCATCACCAAACGGATAAACGTCGATTTACCGGAACCCGATGCGCCCACCAGAAACGCGAAATCGCCGCGATCGATCTCCAGATCGACATCACGCAACGCCGGGTTATCAGGCGCGTCATAGACCTTAGTCACATGGTCAAAACGAATCATTAAAGGCTCGCAACCGGAACCGGCCGTCGGCGCACGGCCCTCATGGTCCGGCGATGGGTCGGGGAAGCTCACGCCGAGTTTCAATCATAGATCCAAACTGTAACCATTTTGTGACCCACTCAGGCGTGTTGAGCTGGAACCTAGCTCATTCACACCAGAAATACAGCTTTGATGTGACCCGTCAGAACTTCACTGCACTGTTAGAGCTTCACCGCGTTTCCAAAACTTCAGCGTGCCTCTAGAAGTTCACCGTGCGTTGCTTGCCGGGTTCAGCGGCTGGCGCCTGGGTCATCGTCATCTTGTTGAAGTCGGGGCGTGCATTCTCACGCACACACGTCGCGATCGCCTTGACCGCGGGCTTCGGCGCGGTCGTGACCACGCGAATCAACTGTTCCCGGCCTTCGTATTCTGGTTCTTCAACCGTGCCTAAGCCTCGCCATGCCAGATGCCCGCGCAACGCGTCAACGACCTGTGCGCCACGGGTCTTCTCTCGCACGCCCGGCTGCGCGGCTTTCAGTGGGAAGCGCACCACAATATAGAACTGCTCAGACTCCGGGATTTCGCGGTAACCGTCTTCGGCGCACTGCTGCGCGAACGCCGCCAGCAGCCGCTCTCCTTCTTCAGGCTCCACACTGTCCTGAACGATCGGGGTGTCCGATTCAAAACCGACCTTGCCTGCGTTCACCACAAACTGGCCTGTTTCTTCATCCCACCAGGCCTCACGGAACAGCTGCGGTCCGGACTCTGGAATGTTATAAGCGCGAATGATCGGCATGCTTCTCCTCGTTGCCCTAAGCCTTGACCATGGCCCGCCCTTGCGAGAACCGTTCCTCAACACGTCCATCAAACGGAGCCAGCTTCTGTCCCACTTGCTCCAGGAGCCCGGAGGCCTCACGTGACATCGCCGCAATCAAGTGCCGCGGATAGCCCATGCTCACCTGGTGCTCGGCGAACTCGTCTTCGTCATCAAGATACACGCCAGTCGTAGTGCGGTCGATGACATCCAAATCCATGTCAATCGAGTTGACTTCCCAGCCGCCATCACTCAAGCGACGCCATCCGATCCCCGTGGACACATCGATATACAGCTTCAAGCCACGACGATGCCCGCCCGGGTAGAAGGTCGCGACCCACTCACCGGAGCTTGGAACCAAAACCACGGCATCCTCGTGTGCGAAGAACGCGACCCCGGGCCTGGACACAAAAATCCCGTGGGGCTGATACACCCACACACCATGCTCATCCTGGCCTAAGCACATTCCATACGTGACCCAATGCGGGGAACCATCGAATTTCCACGCACGCGTCACAATAGGTTCGCCCACAACAACGTCTTCCGGGTTGCGGGCTAAACCTTCCGGGATGCCCGCCTTCACTCGCGCCGCCCGCGGTCCACGGCGGTAGCCTCAGCCTCCGCCGTGCTAGCTTCCGCAGCGTCGGCTTCGCGTGCTCGAGGCACCCGCTCGCCACGCATGGATTCCAGGACCTGGTTCACCACGCCATCGACCGTGATACCCGCGTCGGCGAGTATCTGCTCCCGGGTTCCGTGCGCCAAGAACTGATCCGGCACACCCACCTCGTTCAAGCCAGTATCCACGCCCACAGCGCGCATCTCTTGCCGGTAGCGTGAACCCACGCCACCGGCTCGGATACCGTCCTCAAGCGTGACCACCAAGCGATGCTCAGCCGCCAAGTCGGCGATGCTACGGGCGAACGGAAGCACCCAGCGCGGGTCCACCACCGTCGCGCCAACCCCGTGCTCACGCAACCGTTGCGCGACCTCGACCGCCATGGGAGCCAACGCACCGATACCAACCAACAGCACATCGCGCTGGCCCTCAGCCGGCTCAACCAAAACATCCACGCCGTCTTCGGTGCGGCGCACCGGCGTCAGCTCCTCAGTCACTGCACCCTTAGCGAAACGCACCACACTCGGAGCGTTCTGCACCGCGACCGCTTCCCGCAACTGCTCACGCAGACTCGAAGCATCCCGCGGGGCGGCAAGCCGCAATCCCGGGATCGACTGAACCAACGCCATATCCCACACGCCGTGGTGGCTCGCCCCATCAGGGCCCGTGACACCCGAACGATCCAGCGTGATCGTGACACCCGCCTGATGCAAAGCGACATCCATCAGCAACTGGTCATACGCCCGGTTCATGAACGTCGAATACAACGCGACCACCGGATGCGCCCCACCGAACGCAAGGCCAGCGGCACTAGCGATCGCGTGCTGCTCGGCGATGCCTACGTCGATGACCCGCTCAGGGAACTCTTGCTTCATAGCGGTCAAACCAACCGGCTGAAGCATCGCCGCAGTGATCGCCACGATGTCCTCACGCTCTCGAGCAAGCGCGAGCATCTCAGAGCCGAACACATCCGTGAAGCTCTGCGCGTCAGACTTCTTGACCGGAAGACCCGTCTCTGGGTCGATCACCCCGACAGTGTGGAACTGATCCGCCTCATCCTCACGGGCCGGTGCATAGCCGCGGCCCTTCTGTGTCAGCGCATGCACCAGAACCGGGCCGTTGAACGCCCGGGCGGCCTTCAACGCGTCTTCAAGATCCTCAATCGAGTGCCCGTCGACCGGGCCAATGTACTTCAAACCGAGGTCAGCGAACATCGGCTGCGCTGCCCAATAGTCCTTGAAAGACTCCTTGATCGCATGCAGAGACTTATAGGTTCCTCGCTGGAACGCGTTGCCGTGCTTGAGTTTCTCCTTCAAGAACCGCATGGTCTGCACATACTTGCGTGAGACCCGCACCTGGTCGATCTTCTTACGCACCTGAGCGGTCACGCCATCCATAGTCTTAGCGAGCCCACCCACCGTCGGTGCATACGAGCGGCCGTTATCGTTGACCACGATGATCGCCTTCCGGTGCTCATCGCCTGCGATGTTGTTGAGCGCTTCCCACGCCATACCGCCAGTCAACGCACCGTCACCAATCACACCCACAGTCCAGCGGTCGTCTTGACCCGCCAGTACTCTGGCACGGGAGATTCCATCAACCCACGAAAGCGAGCTTGAGGCGTGGGAGGATTCCACCACATCGTGCTCAGATTCCTCACGCGAAGGATAGCCAGACAAACCACCTTTTTGGCGTAGCTGATCAAAATCCTGGCGGCCCGTGAGCAACTTATGGACATAGCTTTGATGCCCCGTATCGAACACGAGGGTGTCTTTCGGGGACTCGAAAACGCGGTGTAGCGCCATCGTCAATTCGACAACGCCAAGGTTAGGGCCTAGATGTCCACCGGTTTTTGCTACGTGCGTGATGAGGAACTGCCGAATCTGTTCCGCGACATCAATCAGCTCTTCCCGATCCAAGGCTCGCAGATCTTCAGGCGAGGTGATGCTGCTGAGGTGTGGCACCCGGCTCGTCCTCCACTTCTGTTGTCTAAATTGCCGCAAGCCGAAAACCGGCAAGGCAAGCGGCGCGGCTGAGAGGCATCCGTACTAGTTTAGCCCGCCGGTAGCTTGAATATGACTGCCAAATGAACACAGCGCTTAAACGCGGGGATGGCCCAAGCACGTAGCTTGGGCCATCCCACTGCTATGCGTCGCTACCTATGAGCGTCGCTACCTATGAGCGGTACCGGCTCTATGGTGGCGGGCGCACTTGCTTTAGCTCGCCACCACGCCAGCCAGTTGTGCCCTCAAGTGAGTTACTTGTTGGCGGCGATGTTGCGCAGAACGTACTGCAGGATACCGCCGTTACGGTAGTAGTCAGCTTCACCTGGGGTGTCGATGCGCACCACTGCATCGAAGGTGGTTTCCTTACCGTCTTCACCGGTAGCGGTGACCTTGACGGTCTTAGGTGTGGAGCCGTTGTTGAGCTCACTGATGCCCTCGATTGCGAAGGTCTCGGTGCCGGTGAGGCCCAACGATTCAGCGGACTCGCCTTCAGGGAACTGAAGCGGCAGAACACCCATACCGATCAGGTTGGAGCGGTGGATGCGCTCGTAGGAGACGGCGATGACTGCCTTGACACCCAGAAGGGCGGTACCCTTCGCAGCCCAGTCACGGGACGAACCGGAACCGTATTCGGCGCCAGCCAGAACAACGAGCGGGGTGCCCTGCTCCTTGTAGTTCATAGCCGCGTCGTACACGGTGGACTGTGGGCCGTCAGCCTGGGTGAAGTCGCGGGTGAAGCCACCTTCGACGTTATCCAGCAGCTGGTTACGCAGGCGAATGTTCGCAAACGTACCGCGAATCATGACCTCGTGGTTACCGCGGCGGGAACCGTAGGAGTTGAAGTCCTTACGTTCAACACCGTTCTCCAGCAGGTACTTACCGGCTGGGGTGTCAGACTTGAAGGAACCTGCAGGCGAAATGTGGTCGGTCGTGACCGAATCACCGAGCTTGAGCAGAACGCGTGCGCCCTCGATATCTTCAACTGGCTCTGGCTTCTCGCCCATGCCTTCGAAGTAAGGAGGCTTACGTACATAGGTGGACTCTGCGTCCCACTCGAAGGTGTTGCCTTCAGGGGTGTCCAGGGACTTCCAGCGCTCGTCGCCGTCGAAGACGGATGCATAGTCCTTCTTGAACATGTCCGAGTCGATCGACTCAGAGATGACCTTCTCAACCTCGGTTGGGTTAGGCCAGATGTCCTTCAGGAAGACGTCGTTGCCGTCTTTGTCCTGGCCCAGGGCTTCGTTCTCAAAGTCGAAGTCCATGGTGCCTGCCAACGCGTAAGCGATCACCAGCGGCGGGGACGCCAGGTAGTTCATCTTCACGTCAGGGTTGATACGGCCTTCGAAGTTACGGTTACCGGAAAGAACCGAAACCGCGGTGAGGTCGTTGTCCTGAACAGCCTTGGAGATCTCTGCCTCGAGCGGGCCGGAGTTACCGATGCAGGTCGTGCAACCGTAGCCGACCACGAAGAAGCCGAGCTTCTCGAGGTACGGGATCAGGCCGGACTTCTCGTAGTAGTTGGTGACAACCTTGGAGCCTGGAGCCACGGACGTCTTGACCCATGGCTTGGAGGTCAGGCCCTTCTCTACCGCGTTGCGTGCCAGCAGCGCTGCCGCGAGCATCACGGATGGGTTGGAGGTGTTGGTGCAGGACGTGATCGAGGCGATCGAGACGAAACCGTGGTCGAGGGTGAACTCGCGGCCGTCGTCCATCTTCACATCCACTGCTGCCGATGGGCGGCCCTTGCCAGCCTGATCGTGGCCATCGGAGTAGTTCTCGATGTCCTTGCGGAACTGCTCCTTCGCGTTCGTCAGCTCGATGCGGTCCTGTGGGCGCTTCGGGCCAGCGATGGACGGAACAACGGTCGAGAGGTCAAGTTCGAGGTACTCGGAGTACTCCGCCTCGTTCTCTGGGTCATGCCACAGACCCTGCTCCTTGGCATAAGCCTCAACCAGGTCGATGTTCTCCTGTGGGCGGCCGGTCAGGCGGAGGTAGTCCAGGGTGACTTCGTCGATCGGGAACATCGCCGCGGTCGAACCGAACTCTGGCGACATGTTACCGATGGTCGCGCGGTTAGCCAGCGGAACAGCGGAAACACCCTTGCCGTAGAACTCAACGAACTTACCCACAACACCGTGCTTACGCAGCATCTCGGTGATGGTGAGCACCACGTCGGTAGCGGTCGCGCCAGCTGGGATCTCGCCCGAGAGTTTGAAACCAACAACGCGTGGGATGAGCATCGAGACCGGCTGGCCGAGCATCGCGGCCTCAGCCTCAATACCGCCAACGCCCCAACCCAGAACACCCAGGCCGTTGACCATGGTGGTGTGGGAGTCAGTACCAACACACGTGTCTGGGTATGCGCGGACAACGCCGTCAACCTCACGGGTCATGACGGTGCGTGCCAAGTATTCGATGTTGACCTGGTGGACAATACCGGTGCCTGGAGGGACAACCTTGAAATCATCGAACGCGGTCTGGCCCCAGCGCAGGAACTGGTAGCGCTCGCCGTTGCGTTCGTATTCGATCTCCATGTTGCGCTCGAGCGCGGCTTCGTTACCGAACTTGTCGATCTGCACGGAGTGGTCGATAACCAGCTCTGCCGGTGCGAGAGGGTTGACTCGCTTGGCGTCCCCACCCAGGTCCTGGATGGCTTCACGCATGGTTGCCAGGTCCACGATGCACGGGACACCGGTGAAGTCCTGCATGATGACGCGGGCTGGGGTGAACTGGATCTCCGTGTTTGGCTGTGCCTTTGGATCCCAGTTGCCAAGGGCCTCGATGTGCTCCTTGGTGATGTTCGCGCCGTCTTCGGTACGCAGCAGGTTCTCAAGCAGGACCTTGAGGCTGAATGGAAGACGCTCAGAGCCCTTTACGGCATCCAGGCGAAAAATTTCGTATTCGGTGCCCTTGACGTTGAGTACGTCCTTGGCGCCGAAGCTGTCCACGGTTGTCATGGATCTCCTCTCGCAAGTGATCTGTCATGAGCGGCGGCGCTGGTGTTGGCGCCGTTCGGCTCAACGCAGTTATGTCTAAGCCTACCGTTTCGCTCGGGCTGTTTGGTTTCTGTGACACAAACTAGCCGCGTGGGGGCAGGCACATTTCCGGGTGGCTATGGGGTTGGGGTGAAGAGCGCGATGGTTTCGATGTGGTGGGTGTGCGGGTAGAGGTCGCGGCCGGTGAGGGATTCGATCCGGTAGCCTCCGCGGACCAGCTGGCGTGCATCGCGCGCGAATGCCGCGGGATCGCATGCAACATAGACGATGCGACCCGGCTCAAGCGCGAGCATCCGGTTGATCGCTGACTTGCCTGCCCCGGCCCGCGGCGGGTCAAGCACGATGCCGTCGATAGCGGCCTTGCGGTGGCGTCGGTTTCTTCCGCTGCCTCGGCTTCTTCCGCCGCCACCGTTGTGGCCCAGCTGTGCGAGGGCGCGTTCTACTCGGTCTTGCACGATGCGGGCTTGTGGGGCGTCCTTGAGGTTGCGTTTGGCGTCCCTGTGGGTTCCTGGGGCGCCTTCGATCGAGATAACCTCGCCGCGCTCCCCTATCGCGTCGGCGAGCGCGGCGGTGAACAGTCCTGCTCCTGCATAGAGGTCGAGCCAGCGTTGCCCAGGTTGGGCTTGGGCATAGGTCATGACGTCATGCATGAGGGTTTCGGGCGCGGAGCTGTGGATTTGCCAGAACCCTTCGCCTGTGACCCGGTAGCTGTAAGCGTTGGCGGTTTGGGTGAGCCACGTGCGGCCGGTGATGCGTTCGACGCGGCCGCGGCCGTCGCTGGCTGCTCCCCTAACCTGGTTGAGCAGAGCGATCGAGGCGGCTGGCGCATCGTGGTCTTGGTTGGCGGTGGTGTTGCTAGCGATGTGGTTGCTGAGCCGTTTGATCGCTGAGCGTGCTGCGCGGGTTTCTTCCCCGGTCTCGGTGAGTGTGGGTACTGCGAGGATGAGGGGTGGCTCGTCGGTGTTGGAGACGGCGAGCTCTATCTTCTCTAGCCCCGTCAGATCAACCTCGCCGAGTTTCAGCGCCGCAAGTTTCGGGTGTTCTAGCGGCATGGTGGGGGTTGGGATGAGTGCGTGGCTGCGGGCTTGGCGCATTGCGATGCGGCCTTGTTCATCGATCGCATAGGCCATGCGGGTGCGCCAGCCGAGCCCGTCAGCGGTGTCGGTCAGTGGCGGTAGCACGCCGCTGTATTCGGTTTCGTTGACGTCGATCCCGCCGATGCGCGCTAGCTGTTCTGCCACGATGCGGGTTTTGAGCTCGCGTTGATGAGCTAAGTCGATGTGCCCGAAGTCCGCACCGCCCGGGACCTGGACCCTGCCCGCTTCTGTAGTCCCGCGGCCGAGCGGGTCGGCTGCCGGCCACACGTGTGGGACACGGTGCGAGGAGGCCTCGTGGACTGCAACGACGTCGCCGCGCCACATGCGAGCCTCGGGGTCCGGGTTACTGACCCGCACGGTGACCCGCTCCCCCGGAATCCCGTAACGGGCGAACACCACGCGGCCATCATCAGCGCGCCCTACGGACTCACCGCCGTGGGCGATACCCGTCAGCACCAGGTCAAGCTCAACCGGTGACAGCTCAGCATGTGACAGCTCATTGTCATTATGAGTCATGCTTGTGAACCTTCCTGTGCGGCACCGACCTGACCGGCAGTTGAATCAGAGATATCTTGTTCCAGCCCGATCTGCCACGGGACTGTAGCGATCACAATCCCCGGTTCAAGCCGCAGATGTGAATGCAACCGTGCAACAACCTGGTTGTGTACCAGCCGTTCCCACGCATGCTCAACCACGTACTCCGGAACAAACACCGCAACGATTTCCCGCGGCTTCTCTGCCCTGATCCGCCGGATGTGATCCACGAGCGGGCCCGCGACATCGCGGTACGGAGAAGCAAGAACCGTCAGCGGGACCGGAAGGTATGCCTCCTCCCAGCTGTCGATGAACCGGGCGGTCCGCTCAGGCTCGGTGTCTACGAGGATGCATTCCAGCCGCGCCGGCCGCATCCCCCGGGCATACGCGATCGCCCGACGCACAGGCCGGTTGGTATTCGATGCCAAGACCAGCGCATGCACACGGCTCGGCAAAACATCATCAGAACACGCAAGCTCATCCGGCCGAGCGGCCGCCTGATGTGCCGGCGCCTTCAACCTGCGATCAACACGCAAATAATGCCTGCGCATCGCAAGCATCAACCCCGCCCCCATAGCAATCAGTAGGAAAGCAAGGAACGCACCATAGGCCAGGCGGGTCGCCACAATCGTGACAAGCACCACACACGACAACGCCGATGTGAACCCGGCCAGAAGCATGTGCCGAATATCCCTACGCCGCGTAGCGCGCACCGCGTGCCTGCGATGCTTATTCGCACGCCTCGCAAGCCCCAACTGACCCAACCCGAACGCCATGAAAATACCCACAACATACAGCTGAATCAGATCAGTCACACGCGAACCGAACGCGACCACCAAAATGCCCGCGAAACCACCCAGCAACAAAATCCCGTTAGAGAACACAAGGCGCTCGCCGCGGGTGCGCATCTGGCGTGGAAGCAAATCGTCTTGGGCGAGTTGATATGCAAGACGTGGGAAGGACGCGAACGCGGACATCCCCGCCCCGAGCAGGATCACGACTGTCACCAACGCAACCAGGATCGCAGGCCAGTGGGCCCCCACGATCGACTGCGCTAACAGGACCGTGACAGGTGTGGGCCACGTGCCTGGCTCGACGGCTCTTTGCGCCTGCGTTCCGGAACCAGTCAACCCGCTTGCGGCAGGCGCGAGCCCCGAGGCGTGAGCCAACAGGAGAATCCCCACCATCCCGAGGGCGGAGACGATGCCGATGAACATGAGCGTGCGCCCGGCGGTCTTAGCGCGTGGGGAACGGATCGATGACGCATTCGTCACGGGTGTTTCCAGGCCGGTCACGGCGGCCGAGCCGGTAGAGAACGCCCGCAGCACCAGGATCACCGCGGCCCAGCCCTCAGCCGGGGCAGGCACCCGGGCCTGCCCGCCCGTCGTGGACGCGCTCTCGAAAGGTTGTAGTTGCCCAGTGACCATGACCATGACGGTGCCGGCCACCAGAATCAGCACGAGCATCGTGAGGAACACATACACGCTCACGATGCGGATGCGCACCGCCCGCGTCAGCCCGCGCAGGCTCAGAAGCGTCAACAGCACGACGCCACCCAACGCGATCCACAGCTGTGCCGGCTCAAGCGAGGGAAAAGCGATCACGATATAGCTCGCGGCGACAGCCATCGAAACCGCGACTGTGAGCGTCAAGTCAAGGAGCAGCGCGGCACCCACTGACGCACCAGCACGCATCCCGAGCTCGGAACGCGCAATCTGGTAGTCGCCCTGGCCTGGGGCACGCCGCACCGTCATCCGATACGCGGCAACCAGGATCAGCGTCACCAATGCGACCGCAACACCCACCCACGGCGCGAACGCGACCGCCGCAACGCCACCGACTGCCAATGTGAAAAGAATCTCATCAGGGGCGTACGCCAACGACGAGATCGCATTCGTGGAGAGCGCGGGCACAGCATCCTTAGGGGCAAGGCGGGCCTCAGGGCTCTTACCCGTGGCGACCGCCGTACCCACAAAGGCGCGTTTCACCGCATCAAAAAACGTCACCCATCCAGACTAGCCCCGAACGTGGCACACTGAGATCAGTCAAGAAACGAGGCGCATCAAACATGGCTCACTTTGTCATCATGGGGTGCGGGCGCGTGGGCGCCCTGCTGGCCCACTCGCTTGAAGACGGCGGTCATTCCGTGGCTGTGATCGACAAGGACCCCAACGCATTCCGCAGGCTTCCCGCCGGTTTCAACGGCCAACGCGTGACAGGCGTCGGGTTTGACCTGGAGGTGTTGAAAGAGGCCCGGGTGGCTGAAGCGTACGCGTTTGCGGCGGTCTCCTCCGGGGATAACTCGAACATGCTCGCAACGCGTGTGGCACGCGAAGAGTTCAACGTCCCCCACGTGGTTGCCCGCATCTATGATCCGGGGCGTGCTGAAGTGTTCCAACGCCTCGGCATCCCCACAGTCGCAAGCGTTCGGTGGAGCGCCGACCAAGTGCTGCGTCGCATCCTGCCCGCCCACACCCTCTACGGTGACTACCGCGATTCGACCGGCACCGTGATGCTGCGCGAACTCAACGTCGCACCCGCGTGGCGTGGGCAGCCGCTAGCCCGCATCGAGGAACTCACCGGTGTGCGCATCGCCTACATCACCCGCTTCGGGGAAAGCATCATCCCGAACACGGGGATGCTGTTCCAAGAAACTGACACGCTACACGCGATGATGCGGGTGGATGCAGCCGATGATGTAGACCGGATTTTGTCAGAAACACCGCAGCGGGCTGCGAAACTTGCAGAAGAACTCACTGAAGACGTCACGGATGAGGTGGAGCAATGAGAGTCATCATCGCCGGCGGAGGTTCGGTGGGCCAGTCGATCGCCTCAGAACTTTTGGGCCGTAAGCATCAGGTGTGCATCATCGACGAGGACCCCGCTAACCGCGAAGCCGTGACATCTGGGGCCCTCGATGGGGTTGAATGGCTCATCGGGGACGCGTGCGAGCTTTCCACACTGCGCCGCGCCCGCCCCGAAAACGCCGACGTGGTCGTGTCCGCAACCGGCGACGACAAAGCGAACCTCGTGGTGTCACTGCTCGCAAAATCCGAATTCGGTGTTCTACGCACCGTGGGGCGCGTGAACAACCCCCGCAACGAATGGATGTTCACCCAGGCGTGGGGTGTGGATGTCGCGGTCTCGACCCCGCGGCTATTGACAGCGTTGGTTGAGGAAGCCGTTGAAGAGGGAGACCTCGTGCGGCTCATGTCGTTGCGTTCGGATTCCGCGGACATCGTCGCGTTCACCGTTCCCGCGGATTCGCCGATGGTAGGGCTACGTTTCGCTGAAGTCCCGTGGCCGTTGCGCACGGTCCCGGTGGCTTTGCTACGCGATGACGCACCAATGGCGCCCACCGCCGACGACACGTTAGAGGCCGGCGATGAAGTCATCTTCCTCGCCGCACCCGCTGCGGAGAAGGAACTGCGGAAACTGCTACGGGAAGGCTGGGATCAAGCCGAATCCCTCGCCTGATGCCGCATCAGCGCATTACCGGTGTCGGCGCACGTGCTTCTGGGGTCGTTACCGGCAGTCTCGACGATGCGTGGGCGGGTGATGAACCACGCCAACACGAGCACACCAACATAGAGAGGCACGCCCATCACGAGCCGTGCCGCGCCGAGCGCGTTGACCTGGTCCGTGAGATACAGAGGCACCTGGACGGCGAGCCGGAACACAAAGAGGCCTAAGACCAGAAGGTTGGCCGTCTGATACACCCGCATGCGGGCACGGCTCTTGCGCCATTCGAGGTCTTCACCATGCAGGAAACCGAAAACCACACCCACCAACGGCCAGCGCACTAACGCTGAAATACCGAGCACGAGGGACGAGACGATGTTCGTGATGAACCCGGGCACATAGTAGTCCCGCGCATTGCCTCCCGCTTTAGCGAAGAAGGAGCACAACACGATCCCAAGCAGACCCGTGATCGCAGGCGTGACCTGCGTGCGGGTCACCAAACGAGCCACGATAAACACTAATCCCGCCGCCAGGGATGCGATCAGCGCGATATCGAGTTGCTGCGTGAACGCAAAAATCATCATGAACAAGAAACCCGGAACCGTCGACTCCGTGAAACCGCGGATACCACCGATCGAGGCCAACGGGTCGATGTTCCCGTCCTCTTTGCGTTTGATCGAGCTTCCAAGCGAACCCGCGACGGTGGCCGCCGCCTGATTGCGTTCACGCCCCTCTGTTGGCGGTGCGGACTGGGCAGGCTGCTCAGGTTGTGGAGACTGTTTGGGTTGTTCAGACATCCCGGCCCCGTTCCCTGTTTTAGAGTTGACCGCCCCTGCGTTCAGCAACCCAGCGTTTCTGAGTTCACGGCGAGTCGGTCGAGGATTCGTGGATCCGTTACGGTTCGGGTCAGGGCTGTGGGATGTCGGGATAGGCATGCCTAGGTTTCCTTGTCTGTCCGGTCTGGAGCCGCCTCGAGGACTTCATACCGGGGATTGAAGATGACGTTGCGGCCTTCGCGCCGACTCACGGGCCCGGAGAATCTCAGTGTCGCCCCCGGGTGGATGCCAGCAACATGCTGCTGGCCAAGCCAGATCAGAACGACGAACTCGCCGGCGCTGGCTACTGGGAGCCGCTGCCCCGGCCGAGGTTGCTCAGGAACCACGACCGCTTCGAAGCTCGCCGCGTGGCCTGGCGCGGGGCGCGTTGTGGCCGTGATCCATCCGGTCAGCTGGATCTGCTCACCAGTGACTCGTTCAGGCCACGGATGAGGCGTCCGGCGCTGGCTTGTGGGCACGCTTAGCCGATCTGTGTGATCTCAGGACCACGACGAGGGTCGTGGTTATCCCTGTTCGTTTCCGCATCATGCCGGGATCGGGCGGCTTCAGCGGCCTTCTCTGATCCGTCTGGGACGCGCAACGGCAACAGTTCGGTTGGGGACATCGGTTCCTGGCCGCGATCCACAATCACTGCTGCCAGGAACGCCTCGAGCTCTTGGGCTGCTTTATCGTTGATCGCGGCAGGGCCGCCGAATACGGCGCGCAAGAACCAGCGCGGCCCGTCGATGCCCACAAAGCGAGCCACCATGTGGCCCCTCTCCCCGTTCGGTCCTGTGGCTTCAACGCGTGCCAGAAGTTCAGGGCCAAATCGTCCGTCGCGGCGGTCCGTACGGCCGCCCTGTTGGGTGATCGCGTCATCGATCTCAGAGGAAATACCGTCCCACAGGCCCCCAGATTTCGATGCGGCGAAAGCCTGCAACTGTACGCGTGAGTCTTCATACTCAACGGCAGCAGAGACCACAGCACCCGAGGTTTCTTCAACCTCAAGGTTGAGGTTCATGCCCTCAACCGCGGGGATCTTCAACGAGCCGAGGTCGATATAGGCTTCAGTGGGAGTGCGCTCGGAGATATCGAAAGGGCCGTCAGTCCGGTCAGTTTTACCCTCAGGAACGCTAGGAGTCGGTTCAGCAGCCATAGTCTGCTCCGGTGCGGCATCCGCTTCCTGCGTCTTACGCTTACGGCGGGAAAACAGACCCATCGAAATACACGTCCTTCCAGATCACTCACGATCACGAGATCACGAACACCACGCCAAGGCCCGCATCATCGGCTTGGCCAGGTTCTTTTTCGAGTCTAGTCCTGTCATGAGCCCAAACACGGGAATATCACGCCTGAACTCATGTGCTTTCACTCTCAGTGGATTCCGCCTAGACCGAAGCTGTGGGTGAGCTAGTCGCTAGGTGAGTTAGTCAAGGGCTGAGTTGGTCAATGGGGTGAGCGAGACAATGGGGTCAGCTCGCCAAGGGGCGGGCTAGCCGCAGGACGGGTTAGGCGGTGAACCCGCCGGTGCTACCGTGCCCGCCGAAACCTCGCTCGGACTCCCCCAGCTCATCGGCTTCGAGAAAACGCGCGTGGCTGACCTGCTGGATCACCAACTGACCGATCCTGTCACCCGGGTTCAGCGTCACAGCTTTGAGCGGATCAAGGTTGATGAGGTTGACCTTGATCTCGCCGCGATAGCCCGCATCGATCGTTCCTGGGGCGTTCACAATACTCACACCATGCTTATGCGCAAGGCCTGAGCGCGGGTGCACAAAACACGCATACCCAACCGGTAGCTCAATCGCGATTCCAGTAGCAACCAGAGCCCGTTCACCTGGCTGCAACGTGACGGTTTCTGCGGCCGCGATGTCAGCTCCCGCATCGTCATGATGCGCATACGCAGGCAAAGACGCAGACGGGACCAAACGCTTGACCTTGACCACCGGACGGTCCACCCCGGCAGAAGCCACTTGTTCCTGATCCACGAAAACACCCCGCAACTTACGAAGACACACTCAAACCAGTGACAGTCTAGACGTTCGAGCCCAGCGCAGGGGCCTCAACACAGCCCAGCGCCGGAGCTTCAACCCCAGGGTAGGAGCCTCAACACAGGGCGCGAAGGCTCTCGATAGAATGGCACCATGTCCCAGCCTGATCCAACGTCCGAGTCTGTTCCGGCCCAGCCTGACCCATCCGAGCCACGCGACGATGCCGCGAGCACTACCGCGCCTAGCGCCGCGCCGTCCGCAGCAGGTAAGCCCCTCTTTGAAGAGAAGCTGCCTTATCCGTGGTGGATGTGGGTCGTCTCCGCTGCATTCGCGGTAGCCATCGGCTTGACCTTGGCCCCAACCAACATGGGCCTCCTTGCACTGATCGCCGCGATCGTATTCATCATCGCTGCCGTACTCATGATCAGCACAACCCCCAAAACCGTGGTCACCGAGGATGTTTTGCGCGTTGGCCGGGCCGCAATCGAGCGCCGCTACCTCGGCGAAGTCACCGGCTACCGCGGCTATAAAGCGCGCTATCAGCGAGGCCCAGGCCTCAACGGGCTCGCGTATATGAGCTTCCGCGGCTGGGTTGACCCAGTGGTGAAAGTTGAGATCACGGACGAACGCGACCAGACCCCGTACTGGCTGTTCTCCACCAAACGCCCAGAAGAACTCGTCGAAGCGCTCGGCGGCGCGATGGCCGCAGAAGACGCCCCTGAGATTTAAGAACCCAGCGATCTAAGAACCCAGAGATCTAAGGATGAGGACGCCCCAGCAGCGGTAGCGTTCTTAACGTTTGTGGGGTGCACACCAACATTTTGGTGTGCACCCCACAAACGTTAAACCTTGAGTGTTCTAGCCCGCGCAATCCTTGCAGTACAGCAGGCCGTCTTCTTCCTCAGCGATCTGGGAACGGTGACGAACCAAGAAGCACGAGTTGCATGTGAACTCATCAGACTGTGCAGGAAGAACCGTCACGTTGAGTTCTTCTTCCGAGAGGTCAGCACCCGGAAGTTCGAACCCTTCCGCCGCTTCGGTCTCATCCTCGTCAACTACCGCCGACTGACTGTCATTACGGCGACCTTTGAGTTCTTCAATCGAGTCTTCGCGGTTGCCCTCGTCGTTCTTACGAGGAGCATCGTAATCAGTGGCCACTTCTCACCTTTATTCTCGGAGGGGTCTCTGGCAGGGACATATGAGCCGATATGCAGAGAATATGTGCATTACCTATGTCGCACGTATCTAACACCATTACGAGGCCTCTTTGCAACACCTGCGTTCAGACCTGCGTCAAACACGACACCCCTGCAGACTACAAAGCGGCGCGCCGCAACGCAATATGGCCGCATTGTAGCTCAGACATGAAAGACTAGGCCAAGAATAGGCTGTGCCCGGCACCCGCACCCAACAACATCAACTCATGGTGGCAAGGCATAGCCCAAAGCCACCCACCGGGAGGAAACATGCGTAATCTTCGCGTGATTCGCGTTGACGCGGCAAACGCGACGCTGTACCTAAGCGATGCCGACGGTCACGAATACAGCCTCCCCATCGATGACGAACTTCTCGATGTCGTAATAGATCTCACATCACCGACCTCCACCAACGCAAGTAAGCCTGGCACCACAAGCAAGCCCGCTAAAACAGGCAAGCACAGCGCCGAATCCAACAGCACGGAAACGCCCACCACCGGGCCGAATGTGACTGTCACGGAGGCAGGTATCGCATTTGGGCGTGACCGCTTGCCGGCAGCTGACAAGCAGAAAACCAGCACACAGAACAACGTCGGTTCGCGGAGATCATCTCGAACCTCCGACGCTTCTTCCGCGGCCACCGCATCGGGTTCAGCCGCATCCGCCACTGGCACTTCCGGTGGCACTGCCTCCGCCTCCGGCACAGCAGGCCCAAGCTCCGGCGTAGCTGGCTCCGCGGCGGCTACACGGCGTGCACCCGAGGCGCGCCCGCTCAGGCCACGGGAAATCCAGGCCCGCATCCGCGAAGGAGCGACAGCCCAGCAGCTCGTCGAGGAGACTGGGACTGACATCAAGCTGATCGAAAGCTACGAAGGCCCTATCTTGGCCGAACGCCGTTACCGGGCACAGCAAGCCCAGGCCATCGAGGTTTCCGCGCCTCAAAACAATGAGGGCTACCGTGCCGCTTTCGGCGACAACCCAGCCAACCTGGGTGACATGGTGCGGGCACGCTTACGTGCCAACGGGATCGACGTTGAAACGCTGCGCTGGGATTCTTGGAAGGTCAATGCTGGAGCGTGGACCGTCATCGCGGACTTCGTGCTCCCTGAGACTGCCCCCAACGTGGGCGGTGAACCGCCGGCTGAATGGATCTTCCACCCGACCCGCCGCCACCTGGAGAACCGGAACCGTTGGGCCCAGGTGCTCTCTGAATGGGAGCCGTGGGACTTCTCTGCCCCACCGCGCCGGCTTGTGCCCGTCGCTGATGAGCCTGATCAACCGTTCAACGTCGAAGACGGCCCCTTGCGTGAAATCCCCCGCCCCGTTGCCGCCACAGGCTCCAACGCGGGCTCTGAAGACGCCGGCGCCTCGGCTCCGGATACGGCGCCGGGCAAGGACGATTCGGATCAAGAGCTGCTCGATGTTTTGACCCGCCGCCGCGGAACCCGTGTAGGCGAGGACGCCGAAGGTGACGATGCGCTAGCCCACCTCATCGCCCAAAGCCACCAGGACCGCGAACATTCCGGCGCTGACGGCGAAGCCCCGGACCGCACTGACGGCCAACACCTGCCAGACATCAAGAACGTCTCCTTCCCGCCGCTACGCCGCGTCCCAGACCCAGCCGCGGGACGGTCTCGGGCGAAGAACGAGGACAGCGGCAGCAATCTTGAACCGCATCCACTGTGGGGCGATCCACGCAACTCCGGCCACGGCCGCGCCTCTGAAGCCGAGGGCGAGACGGATGCCGAAACCACCCACCGGAAGCGCCGCTCCAAGATGCCGTCCTGGGATGAGATCGTCTTCGGTCGCGGCGCCCGCCACCCCGACGAAGAATAACCCCGACTCAGCTAGGCGGGCCTCAGGCTGGACCCGCCCCCATTAGGGCTGCGCGAGCACGGCGAACGGGATCCGACGTTCCGCTTCAGTGAGCGATCCGTGCTGCCCGATCATCTGGAACGCGTGTGGCGAAACCCTCCGCCCGTCATAGAGGGCGATCGGGCCGTGCGCGGCAATCACAACGTCACCGGCACGCTCTAACACCCCGTCACGGAACGAAGCGCCGAACCAGCCGAGCTCAACGTATTCCTCACGCGTGAGAATCCACGCATCCGCCCCGAAGCGTTCCTTCCACGCCGCAACCACCGCATCGCGCTGAGCCTGCGGAGTGTGCTGTTCAAAATGCAGCTGAACCGCGCGAGGCTCCCCCGCCGTCAGCTCGACCCCATCGATCAGCTCAGGGAACTGCGAATAATCGATTCGCCCCTCCCGCGGAATATCCACCATCCCGTGATCAGCGGTCAAAACCACCAGCGTATCCGCAGGCAGTTTAGCGATCAGCCGGCCCATCGCCGCATCGAGCTCTTCAAGCTCATGCCGCCACTTCTCTGATGCGACACCGTAGGCGTGGCCGGCTCTATCGAGGTCGTCCCAGTACAGGTACACGAACACGTCTTTGTGTTTCAGCTCAGCCAACGTAGCGGCAACGCGTGCATGTGGTGTAGTCACGCCCACGAACTCTCCGCCGCGCAGGCTAGAACGAGTCAGCGCTGAGTGCTCGAACTTATCCCGCGAAACGGTCACCACGCGGCGCACGGCCTCCATGCGCTCGAAACACGTCGGATTCGGTTGCCACTGCCCCGGGTCAAGATCTTCCGGCCAACCACCCAGCTGGTTGACTGAACGCCGGCCCCCTGCAGGATCCGGTGCCACCGCGTCATAACCCACGATGCCGTGCTCAGCTGGGGCGAGCCCGGTGCCCATCGCTGTCAGGGCCGCGGCGGTCGTGGTCGGGAACACCGTGGATAGCGTCCGCGAGCTTTCATGCTTCATCGCCTGGCGGATCACCGGGGCGTGCCCGCCGTAACGTTCGATCAGCTCAGAACCAAGGCCATCAACCATGACCATGACCGCCCGGCGAGCGGGTTCAAGCCCCGGGATCAGCCCGGCAGCGTTCGCTTCGCTGAAAGACGCCGAACACACAGGCACGACGCCATGCCATGCCGACAGTGCCGCATCGATCGTTGGGACCACCATGTTCAGGGTTCCGCGGCCATAATCTGGGGCCGCAGGCAGCTCAGTATCACCTGCGGGGATGCTTTGAGCGTCCGCATCCACGCCGCCGTGAGCATCAGCACCGCGACCGAACTGTGGGATCGAAAAATCAGTCATAGCGCTTACCACGTCCGCCCGTAGGCAGCGGCAGAGCACGCACGCCGAACATCCCTAGCGAACTGGCGGGCCGCATCGAGCGCTTTCTGGCCATCGGCATCCGCTGAAACACGCATCGCAAGGTCTTCCTTACTCAGCTGCCCCGTGAGGCCGTGATCAGCGATGCATTCAGGGTCACCACACTGTGCCGGAGCGAGCTCGGCTCGGGCACTGCCTGACCATGAAAGCGAAAACGTGAGCTCCCGCGGCGACTGCCCCGGCTTATACTCGGCAGGCCGCGCAACAACACCCGAAAGCACCACGGTATGCAAACGCTGCAACGGAACCGACTCAACCGAGAACGTCGCGATCGGCTGGCCATCAGCCGCGTACTGCGCGTCATCGATATGCAGAATGATCAGCTCTGCGTCAGTGAGCACCAAAACGATCGCATGCCGGTGAACCTCAACCGCCTCAACGTGCGTCTCAAGATGCAGATAATGACGACGCGGCACCGCCCCCTCAAGCTCCTCGTTAACGATGTCCAAAGTCAGGTCCGGATAGAACCCGGCCCGCTCTAGTTCCAGACGCAGCGCTTGATCAGCCGGCAGTGAAGACGAGGTATCAGACATAGACCCCAGTCTATGTGCCGGGCTAAGCATGCGTGGACTCGCTAGCGTTGCGGGATGCTCATCGAGCGGCGTGCCGAATCGGTGCGCTGATCCGGGTTCCCCACATAAATCGCCGCAGAGAGCACCGCAACGCCGTCTTCCATGACCTGGAGCGGGACGAACTCCATCCGCACAACCTCCGGGTGTTGTTCCTTCAACTCGGAGATGCGGTGCAGAGTGTCTTTGAGCGCTTCGGTATCGAAGTGCGGCAACCCGTGATAGCCGGTCAGCTTCTGCGCGGTCTTAGGCCTAGACACCATGTCCTCAAGGATTCCCGGTGAAAGCGGAGGTGTCGCGTGCGCCCAGTCATCGAGCAGATCCACGGCATCTCCGCTCAAACCGAACGAAACCACTGGGCCCATCAGCGGGTCCTCGATCGAAATCACCGTGCACGCCTGACCGCGGTCCACCATCGGCTGGACTTCAAGCCGTGTTTCACGCGTCACCGCGATGTCTTCACGCATCTGTTCAACCGCTTGGCGCAACTCCTCCTCAGACGTGATGCCCAGCCGGACTCCACCCATGTCCATGCGGTGCCGAAGGTGCCCCGAGGCGACCTTAAGCGCAACCGGATATCCGTACTCGTTAGCGGCAGCCACACCTTCTTCGACGTCTTCGAAGGTCGTGGCCGGAACCACCGTCAAACCGTAGTGGCCCAGAAGCTCCGCGGTCTCATCAGCGGAAAGCCGCCCCATCCCGGTACCCTCGATACCCTCGACAGCTTTATCAACCAAGGCACGCGCCGCCGCGATATCGATGCCTTCCGGCGGGGCTGGAACACCCCAATCGCGTTGTTGCCACGCCGAATACTCAGCGCCGTGCCCCAGTGCTCTGAACATCGTGGACAAGGTCGCAAACACCGTGACGCGCCCGCCCCGGTCAGTACCTGGAGTCTCAGCACCCGAAACACCGATCAGGCACGCGACAACCGGCCTATCAGTAGAGCCGAGGCTCTCAGCGACCCGGTCGGCGAGCGCCTCATGATTCACGCCAACAGCGGGAAGCAACACAACAGCTACAGCGTCGGCCTCGTCGTTCTCAAGTGCCTTCTGGATCGCTTCCGTCACGAGCGCGGCCGGGTCCGAAACACCAGCCAGCAACAGCGAAGAATCCGTGCTGATAGCCTCTAGGCCGTTCTGGCCAGCCAAATCCGCCGCCGTCATCGCAAGTGCCGCCGAATTAGAAACCAGCGCGACCTTATTACCCTTCGGAACACCGGCGGTAGAGAACAACAGCGCGGTATCCATGAGCTCGTCCTGCGTAGCGACACGTACAACGCCGGCCTGCCGCAAAATCGCGTCCACCACACCCACTGGGGCGCCGAGCTGACGCACCGCATGCCCAGGAGGCAAGACCAGGCCCATCGTCTCCGACTTCGCGACAATCACAGGTTTCGTCGCTGAAAGACGGCTCGCCAAACGGGTGAACTTACGCGGATTACCGAAGCTCTCCAGATACATCGCGACCACGCTGGTCGCTTCGTCATCTTCCCAGTACTGCATCAGGTCATTACCTGAAACATCCGCGCGGTTACCGGAATTGACCCAAGAAGAAATACCGATGCCACGGCGCTGAGCGGCCGCTTCAAGCATGATCCCGGAAGCCGCCGAATGGCTGAAAAGCCCAACCCCGCCAGCAGGCGATACCGGTGTGGAAACAGATGCGTGCAGACGCACATCGGAAGCATTATTGCCATAACCCAGCGATGCCGGGCCAATCACGCGCATACCGTAGTTACGTGCCGCATGCACCAGCTTTCGCTGAATCTCAAACGCTTCAGGAGTGTGGAAACCAGACGAGATCACCACAAGACCGCGGGCATTCACCGCAGCGGCATCCTCAACAACCTCCATCACATCAGCAGGCCGCTGCACGGCAACCACCACATCGACGGATGCCTCGATATCTCGCAGCGAGGCAACACAGCCAGAAGCCACCGCCTCATCCCCAGCGGACGAATCGAGGGCTTCGAGCTTGTCAAGATACGGGTCAACGCAGTACAGCGTCCCCGTGAAACCTGCCGAACGGATATTCTGCGCAACAGCACCTGCCACCGAACCCGGCTTGTTGATCGCACCCACCACAGCAACCGATTCAGCACGCATCAAAGCAGCCAGCGACAACGCCTCAGCACGGTGCTCGCGCGCCTCCATGACCTCACGCGAACGATCCGTAGGGTCGATCGGGAAATCGACCATCACAACGCCGTCTTCAAAACGCCGCGAAATATCGAAACCGGCCTGCATGAACACCGTGAGCATCGCACGGTTCTCCGGAAGAACCTCCGCTGTGAAACGCTCGATACCCAACTCACGGCCCGCCGTCACCAAGTGTTCAAGCAGAATCGAGCCCAGGCCACGGCCGTGGAAGTCATCGCGGATGTTGAACGCGACCTCAGCCTCTGACTCGCTACCGCCGAACTTGGCCCCGAGCCGATCGAAACGACCAACACCTACAATCTCGTTGCGCCGCTCCACCACGAGGCACACACGGTTATAGTGATCAACCTCCGTGAAGTTCCGCAGCTCTTTATCGGTGAGCTTGGACTTATACGTGAAGTAACGCAAATAGATAGATCGTTCAGACTGCTGGGAATGCATTTGCTGCAAACCATCAGCGTCCGCGGGCGTCACAGGACGCACGTGGGCGGTCGAGCCGTCGCGAAGCACCACATCGGCTTCCCAATGCGATGGATACGTCGACGGAGTGTCAGATCCCGGGTTCTGCGCTACGGAGGCCATAAAGTGAATATAGCGTGATCATCTGAGCGTTGGGTGAACTTTTCCCATTTTTGGGAACCCGCCCGCCAGCTGCGATGGTTAGCATGCACGCGAAACAAGACAAATCAACGGTGAGTGAAGGACAGCATGGCGACCTCGTCGAAGAGTTCCAAAGGCGCAACGCGTTCCAAGGGAACAGCGGCCGCGCAAGCGAAGGCTGCGTGGGAAGAGGTTGAGGAACACATCATCGATGTGGATGTCACCAGCGAGATGGAGGCGTCCTTCCTCGAATACGCGTATTCGGTGATCTATTCGCGTGCCTTGCCGGATGCCCGCGATGGCCTCAAACCGGTTCAGCGCCGCATCCTCTACATGATGCGGCAGATGGGCCTGGCGCCGAACAAGGGCCACGTCAAGAGCGCGCGTGTGACCGGCGAGGTCATGGGTAAGCTGCATCCGCACGGTGATGCCGCGATCTACGATGCGATGGTGCGCATGGCGCAATCGTTCTCGTTGCGTTTGCCGCTGGTTGATGGGCACGGTAACTTCGGCTCGCTCGATGACGGTCCGGCCGCTGCCCGCTATACGGAGGCACGGCTGGCTGATTCCGCGATCGATATGACCGATGACCTCGATGAGGACGTGGTCAATTTTGTTCCGAACTATGATTCCCGGCTTGTGCAACCGGAAGTGCTTCCGGCAGCTTTCCCGAATCTTTTGGTCAACGGTTCTTCCGGTATCGCGGTGGGTATGGCCACCAATATCGCCCCGCACAACCCGGGCGAGGTGATCGCTGGTGCACGGCATCTGATCGAGAACCCTGATGCGAGCCTGAAAGACATCATGAAGTTCATCCCGGGCCCGGACCTGCCTTCTGGCGGGACCATCGTGGGCTTGGATGGGGTGAAGAAGGCCTATGAGACGGGCCGCGGCGTGTTCCGGACCCGCGCCAAGGTTGAGTTGGAGAAGGTCACCGCCCGCAAGCAGGCGCTGGTGGTCACCGAGCTGCCCTATGGTGTGGGCCCGGAGAAGGTCATCGAGAAGATCAAGGACGCCGCGGATGCGAAGAAACTCACCGGTGTCTCCGATGTTGTGGACCTGACGGACCGGCACCACGGTTTGCGTCTGGTGATTGAGCTGAAGACCGGCTTCAACCCCAACGCCGTGCTTGCGGCTTTGTATAAGCACACGCCGATGGAAGATTCCTTTGGCATCAACAACGTTGCGTTGGTGGATGGCCAGCCGCGGCAGCTCGGTTTGCTTGAGATGCTGCAGGTGTATGTGGATCACCGTCTGGATGTGGTGCGCCGCCGCACCCAGTTCCGCCACACTAAACGCAAGGATCGGTTGCATCTGGTTGAGGGTTTGCTGATTGCGATCCTCGATATCGATGAGGTGATCCGGATTGTCAGAGACTCTGAGGACACCGCGAGCGCCCGCGCCGCATTGCGTGAGCGGTTCTCGCTATCCGAGCCGCAGGCTGATCACATCCTTGAGTTGCGTTTGCGTCAGCTGACCAAGTTCTCTCAGGTTGAGCTTGAGGCTGAGAAGAAGAAACTTGAAGAGGAGATCGCTTACCTCGAGGGGATCCTCGGTTCGGATGCGAAACTGCGTGAGCTGGTTTCCGGTGAGCTCGCCGAGGTTGCTAAGCGCCACCACTCCCCTCGCCGCACGGTTCTGATGGCTAAACCGAAGGATGTTCCACTGGCTGGCACGGTGATGCCGGAGCCGGATGAGGGCGCGGGCTCGGCGAAGAAGCCGATGTCGATGCAGGTTGCTGACACCGAGTGTTTCGTTGTGCTCTCTGCCACCGGCAAGCTGGTGCGCACACACGGCCGGGACGAGGTTTTGGGTCAGCGGCGTTCCCGCCATGACGTGATCGCTTCCCTTGTGCCGACAACCGCGCGCGGCCACATCGGTTTGCTCACGAACACGGGACGGATGGCGCGCATCAGCGTGGTTGAGATCCCGCAGGTTCTGCCTGGCTCTAACGGTGTCCCACTGGGTGATGGTGTGGCCGCGACCGAGTTCATGGCTGTTGAGCGCCGAGAAAAGATCATCGCCGCGCTCCCGCTGGATGAGGTTTTCGCTCTGGGGACCGCCCACGGCGTTGTGAAACGTGTGAACCCGGACTACCCAGTCACAACCGATGAATGGCCTGCGGTCACGTTGAAGGCCGGCGACGAGGTGATCGGCGCCGCCACGTGCCCCGATACCGCGGAGCTCGTGTTCGTTTCGCGTGAGGCTCAGCTGTTGCGTTTCGGCGCGGATAAGGTCCGCCCGCAGGGCCGTACCGGTGGCGGTGTTGCCGGCATCAAGCTGGGGGCTAAAGATACCGCGGTGTTCTTCGGTGTTGTTCTGAACGAGGCCGATGCGGTGGCGGTCACGATCGCGGACGGCCCTGAACCGCTCCCTGGTGCCGAGGGCGGTTCCGCTAAAGTCACGCCACTGGTGGAGTTCCCGGCGAAGGGTCGCGGCACGATGGGTGTTCGCGCGCACCGGTTCCTCAAGGGCGAAGACCACCTTGTGGCCGCGTGGGTTGGTGCTGGCCCTGCTCGTGGCGCTTCCAAGGGCGGCATGGCCCGCGCGTTGCCGCTGGAATACGGCCGCCGCGACGGTTCCGGTGTCCCGTTGACACAAGCCGTCGACATCATGGGCCCGGCTAGTTCTTCGGTTGCGCTCAAGCCGGCCGACGATGCGGTTGCGGCCGGCGCTGAAGCCGCAGCTGGCACCGCTTCGGCAAACACTGCGGCGACAAACACTGCGGCGGCTGACACTGCCGAGACTGAGTCGGTCAAGCCAGCTACGAAGCAACCGGCGCCGTCGCGGCGTTCCGCCTCATCGCAACGCCGTGCCCCGGTCCAGCCGGAGATGGATTCGCTGCCGTTCGATGACGATGGCGTATCGATCGAACCCGGCAACCGGGTGGACCTACGCGGGAACAAAGAGAAGTAGCAAACCTGCGTGGACGTTATAGCCGCGTGATGCTCTCCGCCTGGGCTGCCAGCTCCTGATCGTGGGTCACCAGCACCAGGGCGACGTCGTGGGCGCCTGAGCGGACATCGTCGATGAGGGCTTGGCCTTCGTCCTCGCCAAGGTGGGCGGTCGGTTCATCGAGGATGATCGCGCGCGCACCAGCAAGCAGTGTTCGAGCCACAGCGAGCCGTTGCCGTTGCCCGCCAGACATGAATCTGCCGCCAGCACCGGTGAGGGTATCCAAGCCGTCGGGCAGGTGAGCGGCCCACGGCCCCAGGCCTACCCGCTCTAGAGCCGCGTACATTTCCGCATCCGAGACCGGATTACTTTTATCGCGGCCAAGCGCGAGGTTACCGCGCACCGTGGAGTCGAACACGTACCCGTCCTGCGGACACCACGCGAGGCCAGCCAAAGCCGCCTCGGATACGTTCCCTGGGGAGCCAGCTGCCGCATCGGGGGCCTGGGCAAGGGTGACCCACGCGCCATCCGTACGGGCCTGGACCGTGCCCGTGCGGGGCGTGAGGAAACCGAGCATCACAGCGATCATCGTGGACTTACCGGAACCTGAAGGCCCCGTGACGGCCCACATTTCGCCTTGTTCGACCCCACCTGAGACCGGCCCGAACACCGGCGGATCCTCTGAAGCGTAAGCCGCACTCAGGCCCCTCACACGCACACCATCCACACGATGCGCGGCATCAGCACCGGCCGGCGCCTCTTCATGAGGCTCTGGTTCAGTCTCGATAGCGGAGACCGAACGGTTCTCCAGGTATGGGGCGACTGAAGCGAGCATCGAGCTGAGCACCGGTACCTGTCGCAGCGCTTCAGCGAGCTGGCCGAGCGGCTCATCAACCGCGAGCAACAGCAACACCGCGAGCGCGAGCAGTCGCGGATCAGCGCCTGCGGCGGCACCCAGTACGAGCGCGGCCATCGCGGCGCACCCACCCAAGAGGGAGGCGAGCCCCTCCCCCACACCCGAGCCGAGCGCCTCGCGACGTACCGCGCGGCTGACCAACTCATCGCTACTTCGGAACCACGCAACGTGACGAGCCACCGCGTTGTGTGCCGCGATGTCTGGGGCTGCCGCCATGATGCGACCGGTCTGCTCGGCGACCCGGACCCTGTGTTCAGCCATGACGGCTGTAGCCCTGCGCTCAACCGCTAGCGTGATGAGTGGGGCAACCACAAGCCCTAACACCAGCAGCGTGAGCAACATCCACCCCAGAGACGGGATCACGAGCCAGGACGCCAAACAGGTTGCGAGCACCGCAGCGACCGCCGCCGGGATCGGGACGATGACGCGCGGGACCGTATCGCGAATCTCATCGACCTCAGCGATGAGCGTGCCCGCCGCCCCACCTGGCCGGTTGAGCCGCTGCCAACCCAGAATATTGGAGCCTAGGGCGTCCCAGACCGCAACGCGGAGCCGTGAAGCCCACGCGAGCACCGCGTTGTGTGTCATGTTTCGTTCCGCATAGCGCAGCGTGGAACGAAACAAACCGAAGAAGCGCACACCCACGATCGCAACCATGAGGTACATGATGGGCGGTTGCTGGGAGGCATAGACGATGAGCCAACCGGACACCGCCGTGAGCGCCCCGCCGGACAGGACCGATAGCGCACCAAGTGCCGCCGCACCCCATAGAGCGGCTTTACCCCACGGCAGGATCCGCCACGGAAGGCCCCGACGCGACGTACTCGCCGGTTGCGTGCCGGTGGTTCGCGCTTGCTTCGGGAACGTGCCCGTGGAGTCTGTCACAGCGCCGGCGTCGTCGGCGTCCTTTGCATCCTTGGCACCGTTGGCATGGACAGCGTTGGCCTGGGCAACGCCGTGCCCGACGGGTCGCCCCGGAAGCGCTTCCGCTGGTGTCCCTGCGGTGTAGATGGGTTCGGCTCCTGCCCTCTCCCAGGTGAGGGAGGCATCACTGATCGCCCTCGCGGCCGGGTCGTGGGTCGCGATCACCACGATGTTGCCGCTGTCTGCTTCTGCCCGGATCAGCTGCCGTACGCGCTGGGCCGAGACCGGGTCAAGATGGGCCGTCGGCTCATCCAAAACCAGCAGGCCAGCTGTTTGCCCGTCGCGTGTTCCGCCGGTGGCCGTGCCGCGCGCCGCGCTCGAGGCTTGACGTGCCGAGCGCAGATTCGTGACCGCCCGCATCACCGCAAGCCGGCGCTTCTCCCCCGGCGAAAGCTCCGAGATCGGCCGATCCCACGCGTGGCTTGGTAACAGCGCGGCCACATCCTCGCCAAGGCCATCAACGCCCGCTTCCGTAGCGGTAGCTCCTAGCTGGACTGGTTCGGCCAACGCTAAGGCTAGTTCAGCCCGCGGGGTCTCTTGCGAAAAATTCGGCGCCTGGAACGCGACACCTCTAGGCCGCGGCTGCGCGGCATCGCGCGGTTCGGATTCCGTTCCGCTCACCACGTCGAGGCCTGCGACACGGCCCTCACAAGCCGTGGCAGGTTGCGCGTGAGCGACCCCGGCGAGCACAGCGAGCACCGAGGACTTACCGCAACCAGAAGGCCCGGCCAGAGCCGTGACAGTCCCCGGCAGAGCGTCGAAAGTCACCGGCCCCACGGATTCACGCCCGCCACCCCGGACCACCCGTAGCCCGCTCACCGAGACGCCAGCATCGGGGGCCGCAGGCGCTGTGTGCAAGCCATGTGCCGTGCGCGGGCCGGCGGGTGCATCCTCCGTGGAATCGCTCACGGGCTCCTGCTCCAGGAACGCGTTGACGCGCTTGAGGGCCGCGACCCCGTCTTCGGATGCGTGGAAGCTGGCACCTACGGCCCGCAAGGACATGTAGGCCTCCGGGGCGAGCATCAAAGCGACCAGGCCGTCTTCAAGACTCAACTGGCCCCACACAAGCCGCACACCGATGAACACCGCAACCAACGCAACCGAGATGGTCGCGATCAACTCAAGCGCGAAAGAAGACATGAACGCCGCGCGCAAAGTCTTAGCGGTACTGAGGCGGTATTTCTCCGAAACATCGAACAGGGCGCGCCGCTGAGCATCGGCGCGGCGCAGTCCTACGAGAACAGGCAGCCCGCGCGCGAGCTCACTGAGGTGATGCGATAGACGGTCCAACCCGTCTTGGGCCTGCTGGATGCGCTCTTCGGTATGCCACCCGATCAGCGCCATGAACACTGGCACGAGCGGGATCGTCAACACGATGATGAGCGCGGAAACCCAATCCGCCCACACAACACGGGCCAACACGGCCAGTGGGATCACCGCGGTTGCCACGAGGGCCGGCAGATAGTCACGGAAGAAGGAATCCAAGCCATCGAGCCCGCGGGAAGCGACAACCGTCGCGGAGGCCTCGCTGTGGCTGGTAGCACTTCCTTTCGCTACCCCACCGGATTCGCCTGCCCCGGCGTTGTTGCTTGCCCCTGCATTGTTGAGCTGGTGCTCAACGAGCCGGGCTCGCAGCGACTCTTTGACATCAACTGCCGCGCGCACCGCGATCACGCGCGAGGCCCACGTAGCCGTGGCCCGCAGGACAACGCCGCCGAGGCCGTATAGCAGAAGGCTCGCGACGTCGAGTTGGTGGCCTGCCGCCACGTGCGCGATGCCCGCCGCGAGTGCGGACATCAACGCGATCAACCCGACGGCGCGAGCCGCCGCTACGGCCCCGAGCGCCAGAAGAGCACCGCGAGAGGTACCTTGAGGCAATTCAGGGCGCAAGAATCACACCACGCTCGTGACAAAGTGCTGAGGCGGAATGTGGTGCGCCGAAATACGCTTGCGGAACACCCAGTAGGTGTAGCTCTGATATGCGAGAGTGATCGGGACACCGATCGCCGCAACGATGGACATGATCAGCAACGTGTTCTCGGTCGAGGACGCGTTGTAGATCGTGAGGTTGAACGCTGGGTCAACGGTGGATGGCAGCACGTTCGGGAACAGGCTGCCAAAGATCGCGGCGACACCAGTAACCAGGGTGGCGCCGAGTGAAATGAACGTCCAGCCTTCGCGCCGCTTGAACGCAAAGAAGGTTGCCGCCAACGCACCCACAACAGCGAGTACAAGTGGTGCCCAGGCCCACGTGGTTCCGGTACCGACCACAACCACAGCAGCCCACGCAGCCACCGGGATCAAAGCCCACGGCAACATGCGCGCCAAACGAGCTTCTGCGCGTTGGCGGATGTCGCCATCGGTCTTGAGCGCAACGAAGGTGAGACCGTGGACGTAGGAGAACAGAACCACTGCGAGACCGCCGAGCACGGCGTAACCGTTGAGCCATACGAATGCGTGGCCCACACGGTTGCCGTGTGCATCCAGTGGCAAACCGGTTGAGGTCAGTGCGAGCATCGCGCCCACACAGAACGCCGCGAGGAACGATCCTCCAGCCATGCACCAGTCCCAGAAAGCTCGGCCACGTGCCGAATTGGTTTTACCGCGGTACTCGATCGATACACCGCGCAGAATCAGTGCGAGCAACGCAAGCGTCAGCGGTAGGTACAGGCCGGAGAACAGTGCCGCATACCAGTTCGGGAACGCAGCGAAGGTCGCGCCACCAGCTGTCAGCAGCCACACTTCGTTACCGTCCCACACCGGACCGATCGTGTTGAGCATAACGCGGCGGTCGCGCTCGTTCTTCGCAAACGATTTGAACAGCATTCCGACGCCGAGGTCGAACCCTTCAAGGAAGAGGTAACCGATCCACAGGACGGCAATCAGGATGAACCAGAGAGTTGGTAAAAATTCCATGGTGTTTATTCCTCAGTGTCCAGGTGATCAGTACGCGAACGCGAGGACGTCGTCGTCAGCGTTACGCTTCGGTGCGTCGTCGTTGTGCTCGTCGATATTCGGATCGTAGTTGTGGTCATTTTCCGGCATCGCGGACGGTGTGCCGCCGCGTGCGTAGCGGAAGAGGAACACGCATTCAACGACTGCGAGCACGCCGTAGACGGCGGTCAGCAGGATCGTCGATGTCAACAGCTCGCCCGCACTGACCCCTGGGGACAGTGCTGCGGCGGTGAACATGAACACGCCGTCGTTACCGTCCGGTGCTGGGGCGACCACGAATGGCTGGCGGCCCATCTCGGTGAAGATCCAGCCAGCGCTGTTCGCGGCGAACGGGGCACCGATCGAAAGTACTGCCAAACGCGAGAGCCACTTATTATCCGGGACCGTGCCCTTACGTCCCAGCCACAAGCCAACGGCCGCAGCAACTGCTGCGAGGCCACCGAAGGTGATCATGAGACGGAAGCCCCAGTACGTCACAGCCATGATCGGCTGATAGTCGATCTCGGTACCCGCGTACTTGCCATACATCGGGTTATCCGGCAGGTGGGTTCCGTATTTCTCCTGGTATTCAGGGATCAACGTGTTCACGCCCTTGACCGGGGTCGTGAAGTTGTCGTGAGCCAGGAAGGAAAGCAGTCCAGGGATTTCGATGGTCGTGGTGACGTTCTCACAGGTCGTCTTACCGTCGGAGCCGAGGTCACCGAAAGACAAAACGGAGAAGCCGGTACCGTCGTGGCATGCGGCTTCCGCGGAAGCCATCTTCATGGGCTGCTGATAGATCATCAGCTGAGCTTGAGAGTGGCCCGAGAATGCGACACCTAAGAAAGCGACGAGGGCAACCCACCCGCCAAGGCGGAAGGAACTGCGCCACACCTTGTAGTCGGTCTTATCGCGGCCGGCACCCTTGGCTGGGTCTTCACCCACCACGACGTAGCCCTTGGCGTCCACGGTGTCGATGCCGTCGCGGCGGCGACGGTAGAGGTGGAACCAGGAGATACCGAGCAGGAAGCCACCGGCTACAGCGAGGGAACCGAAGATCGTGTGGATCAGGGTCACGATCGCGGTGTTGTTAGTGAACACCGCAACTGGGTCAGTCATCACGGCGCGTCCATCGATGAGCTCAACGCCCACCGGGTGCTGCATGAAGGAGTTTGCGACGAGGATGAAGTAGGCGGACAGCCATGTGGCCAGTGCCGCGATCCAGATGGTTGCGAGGTGGAAACCTTTCGGCAGGCGCTTCCAGCCGAAGATCCACAAGCCAAGGAATGTGGATTCGACGAAGAACGCCAGCAACGCTTCCATAGCGAGCGGGGCACCGAAGACGTCACCGACGAACTTGGAGTATTCGCTCCAGGCCATACCGAACTGGAATTCCTGGACGATACCGGTGACAACACCCATGATGAAGTTGATGAGGAATAGCTTTCCCCAGAACTTCGTGGAACGCAGATACTGCTCCTTGCCCGTCTTGTACCACAGCGTCTGAAGTGTAGCTACAAGAACACCCAGACCAATGGTTAGAGGGACCATCAAGAAGTGATAGACGGTGGTGATACCGAATTGCCACCGGCCGATCAAGACCGGATCTAATACTGGGTCCATAGTGGAGCCCGTCCTCTCGCATGAAGGTGAGGTTCAACAGGTCTAGAAACCTGTCCATCCAGACAGCTCCACGCTAATAATCACGGCTGATTTCTACAAGTTGTAGAGCCATGATCAGCAGGCAACGCTGGATGCCCTATTAACTGCTAATTATAGGGTTTTTCTACCTATGTTTCCGCTTTGTAGCTTCCCTCGAGTGCGTCCATGACATACCTCACATATACGTTTATGCCCACTGCTGCATAGATCCCCATGCAATTCACTGATAACCCGTGTGCGCGGCGTCACTCGCCCCGTCCACAGCCCGTCGCTGCGGGTCAAAAGTTCACGCATCTTTCACATCGAACTGAGCCTCAAGCAACCTAGCTCAGCGAAGATCAAAGCGTGAGGATTTGCATTATCACCGAGTCCTATCCACCCCACGTCAACGGCGTATCGAATACAGCCAGACGAGCCGCCCATCACGCCCGTGATGCCGGCCACGACGTACTCGTCATCGCACCATCCTCCACGCCCTCCTGGGTTGCACGTTTTACGCGCATCGAAGGCATCGACGTGTATCAGGTCCCCGCACTCGCTGTCCCCGGCTACAACAGCTTCACGGCCTCGACCGTGACCAACATCGCGTTGCGGCCGGTCATTTCCCGCTTCAACCCCGATGTGGTCCACGCGGCCTCCCCCATGTGGCTGGGGCACGCTGGAACCTCTGCCGCAAAGAGCCTGGGTATCCCTATCGTCGCGGCGTATCAAACCGATATTCCCGCATACGTGAGCCGCTACGGTGTCGAGGCGCTGCGCACCCTTGCTCTATCTCAGTTGCGTCGCATCCATTCCCGCGCGCACACGAACCTGGTGCCAAGTTCGGCTTCAGCCCAACAGTTGAGTGCATTAGGCGTTGGCCGTTTGCGCATGTGGGGACGCGGCGTGGACCACGCGAATTTCTCCCCTTCCCGCCGCGCGGAGGGCCGCACTTGGTGGAACAGCCACGGGATCGGCATGGGCGGTCGCCCGATCGTTGGCTTCGTGGGCCGGTTAGCTCCCGAGAAGCAGGTCGAAGACCTCGCAGTCTTACTTGGCGCAGGAACACACGGCGGTTCAGCCTCGCGGGCACGGCTCGATGCGGATCTCGCCGTGATCGGTGACGGCCCAGCTCGCAGCCTGGCTGCCGCCGCGTTGCCTGGGGCGCACATGATGGGCCTGCAGCAAGCGCACACGGTCGGGGCGGCTATGGCAGGGCTCGATGTTTTGGTCCACACCGGCCCGTACGAAACCTATTGCCAGGTGGTCCAGGAGGGCCAGGCCGCTGGGGTCCCGGTCGTCTCGGTCGCAGCCGGAGGGCCGCTTGACCTGATCGAAGACGGGATAACCGGCCTGCTGTACGAGCACGGGAATCTGATAGGGCTACGGCACCACGTCGAAGAGCTTCTGGCCAGGCCAGAGTGGGCTGCGAAGATCGCGCAGGCAGGCTCCGAAGCGGTCGCGGACCGCACGTGGGATGCGATCAACGACCAGCTTCTAGGGCACTGGTCCACAGCCGCCTCAACCGGCAAACGGCTCAAGACCTGGACTCAGTGAACCTGTGCTCTAGTAGACCTCTACCCCAGTAGGCGGGCCGACCCACCACTAGGTTGACCTAGATCAGGCTGCAGCGCTGTCGCTTGACTCAACCGCACGGAGCCGGACGCTCAGATTATCCTGTTCCGTTGAATAGGCTCGCATCCGGCCGGAATCCAGCGGTAGCTTCACGTTGCCGGCTGCCACGCGTGGTTGATACAGGCGCCGTCCGGTACGGAACACGAGGCTGAAGTCGACAACGCCTTTCGGCAACCGTGCGAAGGTTTCCATCGGGATAGTAGCGGTTACGGTATCGCCTTCGATGCGCGCAGGCACACGGCGGTAGAGCTTAGTGCCACGGAAAGTCCACGCGAGCGCAAGATCCTCAAGCTCAGGCACATCGATGGCTTCCCCGCGTTCAGTGGCCTCAACCTTGATCTTGACCTCGAATGAACCCTCTGGATCGATGCCCACGGGCTCCGCTTCGGTCGCGCCGGTGAACTCGACCGATTCAGCGTTGGCGGTGAAGGCCGCCCGGTTGATCGCACCGAAGGGTAACTCAGCGAGCACCTGACCCCATTCGCGCACAATGTTTGGCTCGAAGAAGTCTGCGGCACGCTTGCGGGCCGCCCTCCTCATCGTGGTGAGTTCTTCCTGGCTCATGGTTGCCACTTTGGCCACCGTTTGGGCCAATGCTTCAACATCGCCGGGCGGGACTAGGAAACCGTCCACGCCGTCGGTAATGATTTCGGCTGGCCCGTATTTGATGTCGTAGACGATCGGGATGCAGCCGGCAGACATGCTTTCGAGCACGACGAGCCCTTGGCCTTCGAAAACGCTCGTCAAGAGACTGAACGAGGCGTCCAGATAAACCTTTTTGGCTTTCTGATCGTGTCCCTTCAACGTGATCGTTGCCGACGTATCTGACTCTTCGATCAGGTCAGCCAGAGAATCGTGTTCATCGCCTTCACCGTAGATATCCAGCTTGAGTCCCGGGACGTCGTGGCCTGCAAGCTCTACCGCCTTGATGCTGTGGTCCACGCGTTTAACCGAAACCAGCCGCGCCAGCGTCGCCCCGAACCGCGGATCACGAGGCTTTTCGGTATCCCCGTCGAGGTCTTCGGTGGGGTTTGAGATACGGTGCAAGTTCCCGGCTGGGAAGCCGATCTCAATCAGATCGCGGCGTTGATTCTGTGTCAGCGTGATCAAAGCATCGTAGGCGCCGATGTTTTTGAACAGCGGGAACTTGCTCCTATACAGCTCCCCCTCAACTTTGGGATCACGCGCCAAGTGGTTGTTGTGCAGAACGCTCGTCACAACCACATTCTTGCGGCGGTACCGGTGGAATAGGTTAGCGGCGAATGCCGAATCCACGTTGATGTAGCTGCGTTTGCCATCAAGTACGACGTCCATCCAGGCCATATACATGCTGGTCGCGGAAGTCCACTGAGCGATGACCTCGCCGTTGCTGTTGAACAGGGCGAGGCGCCTGCCGGCTGGCTCGCCCTTGGTTTTCATATCGAGGCGGTCACTGAGCACAATATTGCCCTGCTCGGAATAGAAGTCGCGTTGTAGCAGCTTCCCTTCAGCGTTGCGGCGCTCCAACTTAATACCGCGTCGGTCACGCTTTTTAGCAGGCGCTTCCAGAATGTCCGATGCACTTGCTTGGTCCGGTTTCTGCTTACCGGCCATCCGTTGCAGCATCGCATCTGGCCAGGCGCGCAGGTCATGCCACACGTTACGGATCTGGACACGCTCATCCAGGAACCCCTGGGAACGCAAACGTTCGCCGCGTTCTTCCGGATCCAGCTTGGGGTCAAACGTCAGAATCGTGACGTAGCGGTTGTCTTCGCGAGCGAACGCGCTCGTGCGTTCAAGTGAGACGGTCGTCATACCGCCGTACGAGTCAGCGATGCCCCATAAGAGCGTGTAGTACTCACCCTCGGGAAGCACACCGTTGGGCGTCAACGGTAGACGTTCCTCGCGTTTGTTGAACAGCTTGTTAAAAAGGGGTTTTATGGGGCTCATGCGTCGATCTGTTCCTTCTCAAGTCGGTCGGCAGATTCGATCAAAAATTCCTTCCGCGGTGCAACATCTGAGCCCATCAACAAGTCGAAGATCCGCTCGGCTGATGACGCTTCTTCAAGTCGCACTCGGCGTAGTGTGCGGGTATGCCGGTCCATGGTTGTTTCCGCTAGCTGCTCTGCGTCCATCTCGCCCAAGCCCTTATAACGCTGGATTGGCTCTTTATAGGACAGGCCCTCTTCTTCGATGCGCTTCAAAACCTGGTGCAGTTCAGCTTCCGAATAGGTGTAGAGCACCTCATTCGGTTTTGAGCCGCGGTGCACAATCTCAATCCTGTGCAACGGAGGGACAGCGGCGTAGACACGGCCGTCCTCGACCATCGGGCGCATATACCGGTAGAACAGCGTCAACAACAGCGTGCGGATGTGAGCGCCATCAACGTCAGCATCCGTCATGATGATGGCCTTCTGATACCTCGCCTGATCGAGTTCAAACGTGCGGCCAGAACCCGCCCCAACCACCTGGATGATCGCTGCACACTCAGCGTTAGAGAGCATGTCCGCAACCGAGGCTTTCTGAACGTTGAGGATCTTTCCTCGGATAGGCAACAGGGCCTGGAACTCCGAGGAACGCGCCAAACGCGCGGTGCCGAGCGCGGAGTCACCCTCAACAATGAACAGTTCGGAACGCTCAACGTCTTTAGTGCGGCAATCCAGAAGTTTCGCCGGCAACGATGAGGACTCCAGGGCGGTCTTGCGCCGCTGAGTTTCCTTATGTTTGCGCGCCGAGATGCGGGACTTCATCTCGTTGACGACCTTCTCCATCACGGCCGTGGCTTGCGCCTTATCTTGGCGGCCCCGCGCTGAAAGTTTCTCCTTGATGCCCTGCGTCACCACACGGGAAACAATCTGGCGCACCGCGGATGTACCCAAAACCTCCTTGGTTTGGCCTTCGAACTGCGGCTCAGCCAAACGCACAGTCACGACCGCGGTCAGCCCAGCCAGCACGTCCTCCTTATCAGGCTTATCATCGCCTGCTTTCAGCCGGCGCGCATTCGTTTTGATCGCGTCACGAACAGCGCGCGTCAACCCGTTTTCGAATCCGGCAAGGTGCGTGCCGCCCTTCGGGGTCGCGATGATGTTGACGAAAGAGCGCACGGTCGTGTCGTAGCCGATCCCCCAACGTAGCGCGATGTCAACATCGCAGGTCCGCTCGACGTCTTGCATGCTCGCATGCCCCTGCTCATCCAGGACCGGCACGGATTCCGTGAAGGTACCGCTGCCCTGCAGCTTCCACGTATCAGTTACGGAAGCGTCCACGGCGAGGTGATCAACGAACTCGACAAGTCCGCCGTCATACTGCATGACCTCTTCAGTGACCTCTGCGCGGGTTCCGTCAGCCTGTTGAAGGCGGCGTTCATCACGCAGCACGATGCGCAGGCCCGGAACCAGGAACGCGGTCTGGCGGGCGCGACGCTCAAGAGCGGTCACATCGAACGCGGCATCCGGGGTGAATATTTGCGGATCGGCCCAATAACGGACCCGAGTTCCAGTGACCCCACGCTTAGCTTTACCAACCACCTCGGGCTGCCGTGGCTCACTGTAAGCGGTGAACGGGGCATCGGGCTTCGGCTGCCCCTTATCGGTGTAGGCGCCTGGTTCTCCGCGGCGGAACTGCATCCTGTAGGTCTTACCACCCCGGTCAACCTCGACGTCCAGGCGCGATGAGAGCGCGTTGACAACGGATGCACCAACACCGTGCAAACCACCTGATGCGGTGTAGGAACCGCCGCCGAACTTACCGCCAGCGTGCAACTTAGTGAAGACCACTTCCAGGCCAGAGAGCCCCGTGCGAGGCTCAACATCCACCGGGATGCCGCGGCCATCATCGGACACTTCGACTGAACCGTCCGCGTGCATCGTGATGGTGATTGTCGAGGCGAAGTCAGCCAGAGCCTCATCGACCGAGTTATCGATAATCTCCCACAGGCAATGCATGAGGCCGCGCGAATCGGTTGAGCCGATATACATGCCCGGGCGTTTACGAACCGCCTCAAGCCCTTCAAGGACTGACAAATGGCGGGCCGAATACTCGGATCGCTGGGACACGATAATGCCTTTCGCAGGGAACTGTACTGAATCTGGTGAGAACTTCTATGTAGCCTCTTGTGAGGCCCTCTACCCTAAGGAACCTACACTTCAAGAATAAGGTTCGGTAGCGTCAAGGAAGTGCAACTAAAGTCGCATAGCCGAGTCGCACTACAGGCCTGGATACGCCAGTGGTGAAATTCGGCACGCCGCGGGACTGTGTTCTGGGCTCGCATGGTTACAGTAAGTAGCTACAGATTCTGCGTTAGCTATAGGAGGATCTTATGAACGCGACAGCAACTCGAGAGCTCACTACCGCTGATCGTTGCGATAATTGCGGCGCTCAAGCCTACATCCGCGCCACATTGGCTTCCGGCGGGCAGCTGTTGTTCTGCGCGCACCACGCCCGCGCGGTTGAGGAATCCCTGCGCCCACAAACCAGCGAATGGCTGGATGAATCGGATCAGCTGACCGTCAACGCCTAGTTAATGCCTCAACGCAGGCATAAGCAGTGCCAGCGGCGAGCTTCCGTACCCAGTCTTATCCCAGCAAGACTCCTATCTCATTGAGGTGAACCCGTGCTGACGTCCTCCCTCTTCGTTGAGACCGAGCGGCCCGAACGCTACGTAAAGCAGCTGCTGTCCCACTTGACCCGGGTCAAGCCTGACCCGGATGGCGGGCCTGACCGTGCACGTTTCGTAAGTTCCGATGCTGAGGCTGGCACAAGGCTGGCTTTCACTGATGACGGCACAACGCCCGATGAGTCGAACTACACGTTGCTGGTGTGCGAGCCGGAACGTGGCGTTGCGGTGACGCACCACGCTTCAAACGAGGAGTCCCTTGAACGCTTGGAGAAAGTCGTGACGGGTCATTTGTGGCGTTTCATTCACGGGCGTGAAGCGCACTACCCTGAGCATCAGCGCGCAGATATGTAACTGTTTTAGTTCTTTGGTTAACGCTTCGGGGCGGGCATCCTGTTGGATGCCCGCCCCGATGCGTCTATTGCGCCCGTTGCCTCTGGTGTCTAGTCGAGGTAGTCGCGTAGCACCTGGGAGCGGGATGGGTGGCGCAGCTTAGACATCGTCTTGGATTCGATCTGGCGGATGCGTTCGCGGGTCACGCCATAGACCTTGCCGATCTCATCAAGGGTCTTCGGCTGGCCGTCGGTCAAGCCGAAGCGCATGGCCACAACCCCTGCTTCGCGCTCGGACAACGTATCGAGCACAGTGTGCAGCTGCTCCTGCAGGAGGGTGAACGACACGGCGTCAGCTGGGACGATCGCCTCGGAGTCTTCGATGAGGTCACCGAATTCGGAATCGCCGTCTTCGCCGAGCGGGGTGTGTAGCGAGATCGGTTCGCGACCGTATTTTTGAACCTCAACGACGCGTTCCGGGGTCATGTCGAGCTCTTTAGCGAGCTCTTCCGGGGTCGGTTCGCGGCCGAGGTCCTGCAACATCTGGCGTTGCACGCGTGCGAGCTTGTTGATGACTTCAACCATGTGCACGGGGATACGGATGGTGCGGGCCTGGTCTGCCATAGCGCGGGTGATCGCCTGACGGATCCACCAGGTTGCGTAAGTCGAGAACTTAAAGCCCTTGGTGTAGTCGAACTTCTCGACTGCGCGGATCAAGCCGAGGTTGCCTTCCTGGATGAGGTCCAAGAACAGCATGCCGCGGCCGGTGTAGCGTTTGGCCAACGATACGACGAGACGCAGGTTCGCCTCCAACAGGTGGTTCTTGGCGATGCGGCCGTCGTGAACAATCTGTTCGTAGTCGTAGCGCAGGCGCTTATCCATGCGCTTGCCTTTTTCTTTCGCTTCGTCGAGCTTGTGTTGGGCAAACAGGCCCGCCTCGATACGCAACGCGAGATCGACTTCTTCCGCCGCGGTCAGCAGCGCGACTTTACCGATCTGTTTGAGGTAGTCCTTGACCGGGTCAGCGGTCGCGCCGGCGACGGTAACCTGCTGTTGCGGTGCGTCGTCTTCGTCGCTGGTGGTGAGGGTGAAGCCCTTAGACTCTTCGTTTTCTTTTTTCCCGGACTTGGATTCGCCTTGCTTTTCCTGGCCGTGACGCTGCTCGGCCTCGTCCTTCTCGGCGTCCTCGTCTTCCTCATCGACGTCGTCTTCGAGGTCGTGATCCTCATCGACGGCATCGTCCTCATCTTCGAGGTCTTCGTCTACGAACTCGTCCGGTTCTTCTTCGTCTTCAACTTTAGCTTTGGACTTCTTTGCAGCCGATGCGGCGGCCGTCTTCTTAGCCGCCGGCTTACGGGTAGCAGTCTTCTTGGCCGTGGCTTTCTTGGCAGTGGTCTTCTTAGCGGTGCTAGCCGTTTCTTCTTCGGTCTCTTCCGCTTCCTCGGCGGCTTTCGCTGCCGCGGCCTTGGTCTTGGCGGCGGTCGAGGTCTTCTTAGCCGCAGCGGTAGCCTTCGCAGCCGTGCTCTTGGCGGCGGTCTTCTTGGTAGCCGTCGTCTTTTTTGTTGCCGTGGTCTTCGTTGCCGCGCTCGACTTAGCCGCGGTGCTCTTAGCTGCGGCCGTCTTCTTCGTTGCAGTCTTGGACGAACCGGACTTAGCGGTAGAAGCCTTTGTCGCTGCGGTCTTGGTTGCGCTCGCCTTCGTCGCAGTCGACTTTGTTGAAGCAGCCTTCTTAGTTGGCGTCTTCTTCGCCGTGCTCGACGTAGTGGCTTTTGGCTCCGCCGTTGCGGTGTCCGTTGACTTCGAGGAGGTCTTCGCTGGCACGAGTTCCCTTTCTGGTCAGCAAGATTCGTGCGTGGCTAAGGGGTGCTCACGCTACTAAGACCCTGTCAAGTCCCAGGTAAGTTGGCGCACGCTCAGCCGCGTTATAGCCCCTGAAACTGAAGGGTCGTTAAGGTTCAACCACGGCTATACCGTTTTTGTTCCCGTGACCCGAAAGATTTTTGCACAACTCGCCGCTGCCCCGCCTCGCACCGGGAAGAGAGCCCCGCTCACCCGCCTGGAGGTCTTTCTATCCATCGCGGATAAGCCCTAGCTTCCAGCACCTCTTTGACGTGGCGGACAAACGTACTCAGCTCCGGAGTTTCTTCTAAGCTCGTGAACTGGCTTTCGTACCGAAGGGCCTCCTCGATGTTTCGCATGGCTTTGTTTCTGTTCCCGAGTGCCCATTCGATCCATGCCAGCATCGCGAGTGCTATCGCTAGAGGGCCCCGGCCAGTAGCCGTGATCATCGTGCATGCGTACTCGATGATGGAGCGGTGGGCACGAAGCCCATCAGCTGACATCGGGCCGCCCCACTGCCCCGTGAAGACCTCCCTGTATTCGACCTCGGATACGTGTTTGCACGGCACCGTGATCTGCTGGATCATGCGTTCACGCTCTGTTGTGACTTCAAGCTGCGCGCATACGGCGGCGACCACGTGCACGAGTGAATGGGTCCACACCCCAACGTATTGATCGCTCGTGTGTGAGTGTGGCCCAGGTTGTGTTTCGCGGATCTCATGTTGTTTGAGCACCCACTCCCACACATCCACCATGTGCCATATGCCGGTCATGAGCGCGCGGTCCCGTTCCCGCTGCGCACACGGGTACGCCTCGCGGAAAAGCTCTTTCGCACATTCAGGCACCTCGTACGCCTCTTTCACGCCGCCAACGCTGACGGCGCGGGCGGCGCGGGCGGCGCGGGCGGCGGTTGAATAATGTGCCGTGGCATGGTTGACCGGTTCCGTGGAACGCACCGCCGCGTAGTGCGGTGCCCAGTGTCCGCCTTCCTGAAGAGCGCTGTTTGAGAACCACCGGGATTCTTCGACCGCGTAGGCCATCACGATGTTCGGCCACCTCTGTGCACAGGCTTCAGCCCATCTGCGCCCCGCTGCTGCCGTGTCATAGAGCCCTATGATGATGCGGTGGGCTTGGGAGGCGCTTTGTTGCACAACGCGTTCGCACCGTTCGAGGTCTTGCAATGTCCACGCATCACACCGAACGGTTGAAGTCCAGACGTCATGTTCATCAGTCAGGATCAAAACCACTGCGTGATGCGGCTGTTGCTCACAGCGCTGTTCAACGCCGCGTATCAGGTGACAGAAATGCCCGATGCGCCTGCGGCCAGCGCTGCTGTCTTCACGTGGCCCTGCGCCTTCATGTGCTTCTGGGGAAAGATCAGAAATACTCATAGACCGATTCCAGCCGGTCTACGAAACCCGTGGTGAACTCACGATAAAACAGTGGATATCGAGCCGAGGATTAAGAGGGTGTGGATTCCCGAACCCCCGGCAACCAGCCGGTGCGAGGCTTTCTATCTCAGCCTTGCCACCGCTAGGTAGACCTGTGGCCTCTAGCTCTGAGCCGTCTAGCCTTACGTTATTTAACCCGGCGGCGCGCGCGTATTTGCTGCATGAACACTCGCCTCAGCGACGCATAGTCCGGGTAGCGGCGCCGTACCAGGCGCAAAGAGATGAAGAACCCGATATACCCGATCACAAAGATGGCCAGCACCACGGTGAACGCGAGTTGGAAACCTTCCAACGTATAGAGGGCACCGCCGGCATCCGCCCCCGCGGCATCGGGGTGGCCAGCCACCGCATCGAGCACAAAACCCACGCCGCCGATCGCGATAAGACCACCGGAGAAAGAGCCCACGTTCGCAACGCCGGTCGCCGTTCCTGCAACGTGGGCAGGGTTCTCCGTGCGCGTGAAGTCGAACGCGATCATCGATGCCGGGCCACCGCAGGCCAAAACGAAAGCGGCAAGGAAGTTCATCCACAGCGGCGCCCCGCCAGGCCACACAATCAACGCGACCCAGCACGCCAACCCTGCCATCGATATCAGGATGACCATGAGCGAACGCCGGTACAGGAAGCGGGCAACCAGAACACCGAGGATAGGACCGAACACCATCGCGACAAACACGAACATACTCATCACAGTGCTCGCCTGCGCCGGTGAATACCCCATCCCGGAAACCAAGTATGGATAACCCCATACGAGCAGAAACACGTTGATCGAAAACGCGCCCAACCAGTGTGTCCAGAACCCAAGCCACGTCCCCGGGCTCACGGCTACCGCCTTGATCTGGCTCAGAAGCGACAACCGTTGCCCACCGGAATGGCTCGGCCGCTTACCTCCCGGAAAGTCCCTCACCGCGATGACCGTAAGCGCACACGCCAAAACACTCATCGCTGCCAGGGAAACGAATGTTGTGCTCCAGCCACGCCAACCCAAAAGGAATGCGACCGGAAAGAGGGAAACCAGCTGACCAACTTGCCCCAACGTACCCGTCAGTTGAGACATCACAGGGTTCATACGTGGCGCAAACCAGGCCGGCACCAAACGCATCACGGACACAAATGTCATCGCGTCCCCGGCACCCACTAAAACGCGCCCCACATAGCCCTGCACAACATCGTTGGCTAACGCCAGAACAAACTGACCAGCCGCCATGAGTACCGCGCCGATCGCGATCATCCACCGCGAACCGAACCGGTCCACCAGCGTGCCGACCGGGATCTGTAGCGCGGCGTACACAACCAACTGCACGACGCCGAACGTACCCAACACCGCAGCCGTTGCGTTGAAACGCTCGGTTGCGTCCAAACCCGCAACACCGAAAGACGTGCGTTGCGTGACAGAAACCATGTAGGCGAAAACAGCAACGCCCCACACGAGCCATGCGCCACGGCTCGTCTTATTCATCATCAGCCTGCTCGCCCGCCTGCTGGTCTGTAACATCCGTGTGCTCGTCTGCAGCAGCCGTGTGCTGGCCTCCAACGTCCGAGTGCTCGCCTGAGGTGTGTGGCCCGGCTTCTGATGTTTGTGGCGCGGCTTCGAGTTGATCCAGGGTTTCTGCGTCTTCAACGAAAGCGTCAGATACGTTGCTCAGATACTTTTGCGCCGCAGCCGCGATCTGGTCGCCATCCGGTAGTTCGGATTCGTCTTCGGCGAGCGCGGTGGAGGAACGCAGCAGTGGGGTTTCCATGTCGTAGCGTTTCTCGAGGCCTTCGATCATGGTGGTCGCCTCGGTGTTGTTGTGTAGTTGTTCTTCGATTTGGGCGTCTACGGCGCGCCCTAGTTCGCGTAGTTGTTCGCTGGGCGCGGAGATCCCGGCGTGGGCCGCGATGGCGTCCAGGCCGGCTACTGCGGCGGCCGGATAGTCGGATTCAGCGATGTAATGCGGGACCTGGATGGTCATGCCTTTGACGTTGAAGCCGTGTTCGGTCAGCCGGGTTTCAAGCAGGTGTGAAAACGATGCGGGAAGCCTGAATGGCCCGCTTTCTAGCCCGCCTGAGTCACCGTGTTCGCGCACCACAACTGGGCGTGTGTGTGGGACTGGTAGCGGCATCGAGTGCACGACGGATACTTCGTTGGATCCGACTGATTCCAGCAGGTCGGTCACCGCCATCACGACGCGTTCCCATGCGATCACCGGTTCGGAGCCGCAGAGCAGGATCGCTTGGTTGCCGAGTTCATCGGTGACGATGTCGACGCCGAGGCGTGGTGCCCGGTAGTCCTTGAACGTGCCGTTTTCGAAGGTGATGTGGGGGCGGCGGGCGCGGTGGTCGATCAGGAGGTCGGAGTCGAATTCGGCTAGAGGTGTCACATCCATTTCACTACGGATTGTCCGGCGCATCATGCGCACCCCGGAGCCGGCATCGAAGGCACCATCTACCAGGACGACAACAGGCAGGTTGGCCCCTGCTATCTGTTGTTGTGCCCTGCCGTGCACATCGATGATGTCATCTCCTAACACCTTGGTGAGACGCTCCTTCCGTGCCGTGCCCTCGCGTGAGAGGTATTCGTTACTGCTTCTATAACACAGCGGGAACATCATTTGTTCCCGCGACCTGCGTGCATGGTGCGCATATGCTGGAGATAGTGGCCCAATTCACGTGCTACTACTCGTGGCCGAGATCTCTCGGCCTCCTCGATTCATACAAGGAGATTTCACACCAGTGCACGCCATCGATGATTTCACGCTTTCAGTCATTGCCCCGGACGAGTCCGGCCTCAAACCTGATGCGACCGTGTGGGTTGCTCGCGCCGAGAATGATGCGGCAGTGGTTCTGGGGGATGCTCCAGAGGGTCTGGATCAGGCCCTTGAGGAGCTGGCTTTCAGTGCTGATGCTGGCAAGGTAGCCCAGGTTCCGGGTGCTGGCGATAACGGTTCGCTCGCGGTTGTTGTTGGTTTGGGTTCTGTGACGGACCCAACACCGGAGGACCTGCGCCGTGCGGCTGGTGTTGCGACCCGCGCTCTTTCCGGGCGTGAGACGGCGCTGTTGCGTTTCCCTGCTGAAGAGCCGGAGTTGCTGGCAGCCGCCCTTGAGGGTGCCTCGTTGGGTTCGTGGGCTTTCCGCGCCTACAAGTCTTCCAAGCCAGCTAAAGGCAACCCGCTCGAGCAGGCTGTTGTCGCAACGAGCCTGGCCAACGATAAGTCTGTCAAGAAGATCGTTGAGCGTGCTGCTATCGTGACTCGCCACGCCAAGCAGGTCCGTGCTCTCGTCAACACCTCCCCCGCCGACCTGTTCCCGGAGACTTTCTCCGAATACGCTCAGGAGCAGGCCTCCGGCACCAAGGTCAAGGTTGAGGTGTGGGATGAGAAACGCCTCGTCCAAGAGGGTTTCGGAGGCATCATCGGTGTTGGCCGCGGCTCCGAGCGTGGCCCGCGCCTGGTCAAGGTTTCCTACACGCCGTCCAAGAAAGCTAAGCACCTGGCGATCGTGGGTAAGGGCATCACGTTCGATACCGGCGGCATCTCCCTCAAGCCAGCACCAGGTATGGAAGAGATGAAGTCTGACATGACCGGTGCGGCCACTACCCTGCATGCGGTCTTGGCTGCTGCTGAGCTCGGCCTGGAAACCCGTGTGACCGGCTGGCTGTGCCTGGCAGAGAACATGCCTTCCGGTTCCGCTACCCGCCCAGGTGACGTGCTGACCATGTACAAAGGCACCACCGTCGAGGTCACAAACACCGATGCCGAGGGCCGCCTTGTCTTGGGCGATGGCCTGACCAAGGCCTCGGAAGAAAACCCAGACCTGCTGCTGGACATCGCTACCTTGACCGGCGCGCAGCTGGTCGCTCTGGGGCAGCGTACCGCGGGCATCATGGGCGATGAGGAAGCGACCTCCGCGATCGAGGCAGCTGCTGAGTCCACCGGCGAACTGCTGTGGACCATGCCGATCCCAGAAGAGATCCGCAAGGACCTCGACTCAGTCACCGCAGACCTGCGCAACTCAGGGGACCGCAACGGCGGAATGCTCAAGGCAGCTGCGTTCCTGCGCGAATTCGTGGGCGCCAAGGACGATGATGATTCCAAGCCAACCTGGGGCCACATCGACATCGCCGGTCCATCCTTCAACAACAAGGCACCGTGGGGTCATACGCCTAAGGAAGGAACCGGCTACGCGCTGCGCACCCTTGTTGAAGTAGCGGCCAACCTCGGCAACAACTAACCCGTAGCGCCGCAGCCCACACGGCTGGGGCAATCCAACAACGGACACGAGAGGCCTGGCGGCCCACCCAGCCATCCCCTAGCCAGAGAAAGGCCAGGTGAGGGCACGAAATTGGCTCGTGGCTTATTTCACCGGCCGCCAGGCCCTCTTCTGTCCACAAACATCGCCGCAGGGGCTAACATAATAGAAGCATCTCAACACCGACCTAAGGGAGCATTCCGTGGCCGAATCGGCAACGACAGAATTTGACGTGTTGGTCCTCGGCGGAGGTTCCGCCGGCTACTCAGCAGCTCTTCGCTCAGCACAGCTGGGCATGAAGGTTGGCCTGGTTGAGCGCAGCAAGCTGGGCGGCACCTGCCTGCACACCGGCTGTATCCCAACCAAGGCGTACCTGCACTCCGCAGAGCTCGCAGACGAAGCCCGCACCTCATCCAAGTACGGCGTCAACACGACTCTTGACTCCATCGACATGGCTACCGTCAAGAAGAACAAGGACGGTATCGTCCAGGGCAAGTTCCGTGGCTTGTCCGGCCTGATCAAGATGCGCAAGATCGAGGTCATCGAAGGTGAAGGTAAGCTCACCGGCCCTGACACCGTGACTGTGGACGGTACCGAATACAAGGGCAAGAACATCGTCCTGGCTACCGGTTCCAAAACCAAGACCATGGGCATTGACATCACCGGCCGCGTCATCACCTCCACCGAGGCACTCGAGATGGATTACCTTCCGGAGTCCGCGATCGTACTCGGCGGCGGCGTGATCGGCGTCGAGTTCGCATCCATGTGGAACTCCTTCGGCGTTGACGTGACCGTTGTTGAGGGCCTGCCATCGCTGGTACCGAACGAAGACCCGGCGATCATCAAGGTCCTTGAACGCGAGTTCAAGAAGAAGGGCATCAAGTCCAAGACCGGCGTCTTCTTCGAAGAAGTCACCCAGGATGACGAGAAGGCGACCGTCAAGCTCGCTGACGGCACCTCGCTCGAAGCAGAGCTCGTTTTGGTTGCTGTTGGCCGCGCACCTGTCACCGAAGGCTTCGGCTACGAAGAACAGGGCATCGAGGTCGACCGCGGTTTCGTGATCACCAACGAGCGCCTCCACACCGGGGTCGGTAACATCTACGCGATCGGTGACATCGTCCCAGGCGTCCAGCTGGCACACCGCGGCTACCAGCACGGCATCTTCGTTGCCGAAGAGATCGCCGGCCAGAACCCGATCATCGTTGAAGACATCAACATCCCGAAGGTCACCTTCTGCGAGCCACAGATCATGTCTGTTGGCTACTCGCAGCCAAAGGCTGAAGAGAAGTTCGGTAAGGACAACATCGAGGTTTCCGAATACAACCTCGCCGGCAACGGTAAGTCCTCGATCCTCGGCACCGGCGGCATCGTGAAGATGATCCGCGTCAAGGAAGGACCTATCGTGGGTGTGACCGGCATCGGTGGCCGCTTCGGTGAACAGATCGGTGAGGCACAGCTGATTGTGAACTGGGAAGCATACCCAGAAGACGTCGCTCACCTCGTCCACGCCCACCCAACCCAGAACGAGTCCCTGGGCGAGGTTGCCCTGGCATTGGCCGGAAAGCCTCTCCACGGCTAGCTCTTACGCTCTATAGTTGCCGGTGAGCTCGAACACAAGAGGACATCGCACGTGCTTTCGGGCTCACCGGCGGCTTAGGCTTATACGTATAGCGTTATCACCACAACCATTGACGGCCCGGGGACATCACAGTTTCTTGGGTAACGTGATCAAGACAGCTCCGCCGGTTGCAGAATTCGCGGGGCATAGAACAGGAGTGAGTTCCGATGTCTGAGACCGTGAACCTGCCCGAACTGGGCGAATCAGTTACCGAAGGAACCGTGACCCGCTGGCTGAAATCCGTCGGCGATTCCATCGAAGTAGACGAACCGTTGGTGGAGGTCTCCACCGATAAGGTCGACACCGAAATCCCATCGCCAGTAGCTGGCGTTATCCAGGAGATCCTCGTTGATGAAGACGAAGACATCGAGGTAGGCGCCCCGCTGGTCGTGATCGGCGATGGCGAAGGTAGCTCCGATAGCGACTCCGACGATTCCGGTGAAGACTCCGCCGAGGAGGCCGAAGAATCCACGGCAGAGGAAGAGTCCGCTGAAGAAGACTCCGCTGCTGAAGACAACGAGGATTCCGGGGCTGAGGATTCTGGTTCCAAGGATTCTGGTTCCAAGGATTCCGGGGCTGAGGATTCTGGCGAGAAGACCGAGATCAAGCTCCCTGAGCTTGGCGAATCCGTGACCGAAGGCACCGTGACCCGTTGGCTCAAGGAAGTCGGCGACTCCGTCGACGTTGACGAGCCACTCATCGAGGTCTCCACCGACAAGGTCGATACCGAGGTCCCTTCCCCTGTGGCAGGCACCTTGCTTGAGATCAAGGTCGAAGAAGACGAGGACGTCGAGGTTGGCCAGGTCCTGGCGGTCGTCGGTTCCGGCTCCGCTTCCTCCTCCGATGATTCGAAGGAAGAAGCTTCCGAGGAACCAGCTGAGGAAGAATCCTCGGCAGACGAGGCTACTGAAGAAGCAGCTGAAGAGTCCAAGCCAGAGGCCAAAGACGAACCTCAGGAAGAGGCTCAGCCTGAGCCTGCTTCGAAGGAAGAAACGTCATCGGCACCAGCTAATAAGTCCGCTGCCGGCTACGTGACCCCGATCGTCCGCAAGCTCGCCAACGACAACGGCGTTGACTTGAACTCAATCGAAGGTACCGGCGTTGGCGGCCGCATCCGCAAGCAGGATGTTGAAGCAGCGATTGAGAAGCAGAAGTCCGCCTCCGCTTCGCAGCCAGCAGCTTCGGCGGCTGCATCCGCTGGCTCGGCATCTTCCGGCTCTGCAGCGAAAGCACCTTCGAATGTTCCTTCGCCTGAGGCGCTCAAGGTTCGTGGCACCACCGTCAAGGCGCCACGTATCCGTCAGGTCATCGCTTCCCGCATGCGTGAGTCGCTGGACATCTCGACCCAGCTGACCCAGGTCCAGGAAGTCGACATGACCCGTATCGTGCAGTTGCGCAAGCAGGCTAAGGCTTCCTTCCAGCAGACCCACGGCGTCAACCTGACCTACCTGCCGTTCATCACGAAGGCCGTCACGCACGCTCTGACCCAGATCCCTGCGTTCAACGCCTCCTACGACGAGGAGAAGCAGGAGATCACCTACCACGACGCCGAGCACATCGGCATGGCTGTGGACACCGAACGTGGCCTGTTGGTTCCGGTCATCGCAGACGCCGGCGACTTGTCGCTGGCCGGCGTGGCTAAGAAGATCGCCGAATCCGCTGAGAAGGCACGCACCAACAAGCTCAGCCCGTCTGACCTGGCTGGTTCGACCTTCTCGATCACCAACATCGGTTCGGTCGGTGCGCTGTTCGATACCCCGATCATCAACCAGCCAAACGTCGGAATCCTGGGTACCGGTGTTATCGAGAAGCGTCCACGCGTTGTCACCGACGAATACGGCAATGACGCGATCGCTATTCGCCACATGATGTACTTGTCGTTGACCTACGATCACCGACTCGTTGACGGCGCTGACGCGGGTCGCTTCCTGCAGACCGTCAAGGCGCAGCTTGAGAACGCAGAGTTCGCGTCAGAGCTCGGCCTCTAAGACTGCTAGCCGTCCGCGTATTGACATGATCCCGGGGCCGCAACCGTCAGGTAGCGGCCCCGGAGCCATGTACCGCGGATCCCACATTCCTAGATTTCTACCTAAGCTCCCGCTTGGACAAGGACCTTTTCATGCACGTACTGCAAGATATTCTCCTGGCGCTGCACATGGTTGGCCTGGCCGCGATTGTTGGTAGCTGGCTCACTCATTTCAAGCCAGCAACCGTGACCGTGTGGCAGGTTTACGGCGCGATCATCCAGGTAGTCACCGGCCTTGGCATGTTCGGCACCACAATGGCCATCGGCGGCCAGATCAACCACATGTGGTTCGGCATCAAGTTCCTGTTGGGTCTAATCATCCTGGTGTGCGCACTCATCGGCTACGGCAAGGCAAAGAAGGGCCAGGAAGTCCCAACTGGGCTCGCCCACGGTGTGGGTGGCCTCGGCTTCCTCACCATCTTCTTCGCTATCTTGGGCCGCTAAACCGCTATCCTTTAGGCTTGGCCGCAGCTGCGATGGTTTCTATCTTCCAGCTGCGGCCAACGCGTTTAAAGCCCACATCAAGAACATCCGTACGGCCTGCTTCGCGAGAAACAACGCGGCCAGTCTCCGTTTCTATCGAGTGAGCCTTCAGCTTCACTTCAACAACCGCTGAAGCAAGCTTGCCTTTCTTCTGCTTGGTATCGATGCTCACGCGTTCCAGCTTCATCTCGACACCTGCAAACCGCTGCTTCTCTGCTTGCATCTTCTCAAGCATCTGCCGATCACTCTTCAAACCGGCGGCCTTGACGGTATAGACCTTGTCTAAAGCCGCTACGTCACGCTGCTTGAGCGCAGCCATCCGTGCTTTAAGCTGTTTTTCGACATCGGCCCGTGTGAGTCGTTCATCCTCTGATGCACGCTGACTCGATCCGGCTTGTTTGCCTGGCGCGTCCTCGGTGCTGGATGCGCTCGCTACAGGCTTCGCTACGGTAGTCTGCGTAGCTTGCGCGGCATCCTGCGAACGCGGGCCAGCGAAAACCATGAGTCCGGCAACTGTGAGCATTCCGAGTGCTGCGACCCCGATGATCGCCGTGGTTGGCGTGATCTTCGCTCCACGTAAACGCGAACCAAGCCTGGCGCCAGCTGCGCGTTTGCCAGGCCTGTGTTGAGTCAGCATCAAGGCCCGCCCCTCGGCACGTACAGCCTCGTCAATGTTCAACGGCTCTGGTTCTTGAACAGCCAAAACCTCCGGGGCAAGTTCCTCTGCGGCTGGGCGTTCGCGCGGATCAACTGATAAGCAATCATCGATCAGTTGCGCGAAGCGTTCGTCGATGCCCTTGACCGTGAGAGGCAACGGAACACGGTGTTCGGCTGCAGCTGGTGGCTCCCCTGTCACAACGAACCAGGCGAGAGCTCCCCAACCCCACACGTCGCGGGCTTGATCCGCTACTTCCTCTGCTGGTGCGAACCCTTCAGTGAAACTTTTGGCAGGCGCCGCCCCGAGGGAACGTGCATTACCCGGATCGATCAAAACCGGGGCTCCGTCGGCCCGGAACATCACGTTCTGCGGGCTCACATCTCCGTGCACCGCGCCGTGCGCGTGAAGGTGTGTCAAGGCTTGGGCGATCGGCACGAGCAACGTCACCGCCTCCCCTACCGGAAGCGAGCCTCGCGCCTCGATCAGATCAGCCGCTGACCCTCCAGGGACAGCTTCCATCACGAGCCGCCGCGTGTCTTCAGCAGCCGTCCCAGCTGGCGCCTCCTCACGATAAACATCTTCGGCGTCGGAAAGAATCTTGACCAGGTGCGGGTGATCCCACGCCGCCGGAGGGCTCGGCATATCGTGCTGGGCGGTTGCTCTGCCCCTCCGTACGGCAGCCGGCAGGCCGTCATAGTTTTCAAAATGCACATCCGCTTCCCCACCTGAGCGAAGGTACTGGCGGATGTCACGGCTCAAATCCGGCGAGGTATCAGAACCTGTAATGACTCGCATGAACGGGTCATCCCGGCTCAGTGGAGCATCCTCATGCTCTGAGTCTTCAAAATCAGTGGCTTCAGGCTCACAGCCTTCGGGATCGCTACCGTGAGCGTCTGGGTCTTGGGGCTCGTATGCCATGGTGCCCTCACTCTCCGCGTCATAAAACTCAATCCGTGGACGTTCTGGATTCAGTGTGCAGCATTTCCCGCCTTCCCTGCTCGGTTGTCCACAGGTAGGGCGTCTAGACACAGATTTTCCGTTATTCACAGGCCACGTAGTCCCCGGCGTTATCCCCTAACTCCGGTGTGCGCGGTCGTGGGGATTATGCTGGAGAGCATGAGCATCAACGTGTTGGAACCCGGTTATGGCAAAGACGCCGTGGAGTATATGAAGGCGTGGAGTCTGCAGCAGCGGATCCATGACGAGGTAGTTTCCGGGAATGTTCAGCCGACCGTGATCATGCTGGAGCATCCGCCAACGTACACAGCGGGCCGCCGCACACAAGATTCCGATCGCCCCACTGACGGAACCCCGGTAGTCGATGTTGACCGCGGCGGTCTCATTACGTGGCATGGCCCCGGCCAGCTGGTGGCCTACCCGATCGTTCCTCTACGGGATCGTGCCGCGATCAAATCCTTCGTGTGGGCGTTGGAAGAAGCGATCATCAAGACTGTCGCTGATTTCGGGATCACCGCCCAGCGCGTCGAGCAACGCGCGGGCGTCTGGGTGCTGAAAGAGGGCGTACAGGATGAGAAGATCGCCGCGATCGGCCTCCACATCGATAACGGTGTTTCGATGCATGGGCTCTCCCTCAACGTCAACAACAGCCTCGCCCCCTACGATGTGATTGTTCCGTGCGGTATCCAGGATTCCGGAGTCACCACGATGGCGTTGCAGGCAGGCAGGAACATCGAAGTGGCCGATGTGGTTGAGTCCTTAAGCGGGCACCTCTTGGAGGAGCTTGCCCCCGTGGTTACCACACCCGAGAACGAATCTGAGCAGCAAAACATCAAGGAGAACACTCAAGCATGAGCACCCCAGCACCAGAAGGCCGCCGTCTTTTGCGCGTCGAAGCACGCAACGCGGCTGTCCCTGTGGACCGGAAGCCTGAGTGGATCCGCGCCGAGCTCAACATCGGCCCTGAATACGTGAGCCTCAAGAAAGACGTCCATGCTAAAGGCCTGCACACCGTGTGCGAGGAAGCCGGTTGCCCTAATATTTTTGAATGCTGGGAAGACCGCGAAGCATCGTTTTTGATCGGCGGCTCGCAGTGTACCCGGCGTTGTGATTTCTGCCAGATTGACACCGGCAAACCACAGCCGCTCGACCCAACCGAACCGCTCAAAGTCGCTGAGTCGATCCGTGAGATGCAGCTACGCTACGCGACCGTAACCGGTGTGGCACGTGACGACCTCGACGATGGCGGGGCATGGCTGTATGCGGAAACCGTACGTAAGGTTCATGAGCTGAACCCGAACACCGGCATCGAACTGCTTATCCCCGACTTCAACGGCGAGCCGGCCGCCCTCGATCAGATCGTGGAATCCGGCCCTGAGGTGTATGCGCACAATGTAGAAACCGTGCCGCGTATCTTCAAACGCATCCGCCCCGCATTCCGCTACGAGCGTTCCATGGACGTGATCCGTTACGGCAAGGACCGCGGGCTCATCACCAAATCCAACTTGATCCTCGGTATGGGTGAAACCCGCGAAGAGATCTCTGAGGCCCTCCGTGATCTGCACGAGGCCGGCACCGACATCATCACGTTGACCCAGTACCTGCGCCCAACACAGCTGCACCTACCGGTAGACCGGTGGGTCACCCCTGCTGAGTTCGTTGAGCTCAGCGAAGAAGCAGAAGAGATCGGTTTCGGTGCCGTCATGGCTGGGCCGTTGGTCCGTTCCTCCTACCGTTCTGGGCGTTTGTGGGCTCGCGCCATGAAGAACACCGGCAGGGAGATCCCGTCCCACCTCAGCCACATCGACGACACCGGTTCGGCACGTCAAGAAGCCGCTTCGCTCGTCTAACTCAGCAACCGCCGAAGCTGAACGCGAAGGTCTAAGGCAACGGAATCCAGAGCGACGGGGTCTGCCATCAATGTTTGAAACGCCCACCAGCCAACCCATACCGCGGATAGCTACCGCTACCGTGGTGGGTTTGCTTGCCTTGGCAGCCCTGGGTGCGTGCGGATCCCAGGAAAACCCGGCACCGGCTGAACCGACACCGACCACGTCTGCGAGTACATCGGCAAGCCCTACACCGAGCGAAGAACCCTCCGAGGAGCTCGATGCGTGGCCGAAAGACCTCACCCCCGTGAGCGCGCATACACTCAAGGACCCGGTTCTTGAACACGCGTTCACTATCAAACAGGTTCTCGTGAACCCACAAGGGCTACCTGATCCGCCGAAAGGCACGGGATGGCTCCTGGCGCAGGTTGAGGTGACACCAGGCGAGACCACGATGAACGAACCGAGCTGTTCGTGGATCCAGGTCTCGCGCGCATCGAGCTACGTACCGGGGGTATCGCATCAGGTCATTGCGGCCTATGCTGAAGATCTCAACAAGGTCGATGCATACGAAGATTTCGATATCACCCCGTTGTCCGCGCCTGAATCTGGGGCTCCAGTCACGGGTTGGTGCTTGTATCAGGTCAAGGACCTCAACTCGAAAAAAGCTGCATCCGATAAATCTAAGAAATCTGACAAGCCTTCCACCGTGGATGGCACGCAGTTGTGGATGCATGTGCGCCGCCCTGCCATGAAGGACCCGGGGAACCAGAGCTACCCTGAATACGTCGAATCTTCCCGGATCCGTTTCCAGACACATGAATCGACAGCCGGCGCTAAAGAATAGAGCACAGTCCCGCGTTAGCTCAAGCATTACCGGCGTGACCGTCTAGAATGGTGCATTATGGCCAGACTTGATCAGAACGCTCGCGAGCAGATCGCGAAGCTGCGTGAACAACAAAAAGCGGAGAAGCAGGCGCTTAAAGACGCCAAGAAGCGTGCCCGCGCTGAAAAGAAAGAATCGGGACGCGGCGGTCAGATCCGTGAAATCTTCCGGATGACCCGCGAAGCGAAGCCAGCCCTCCCGTGGATCATGCTGGCTATCGTGTTGGGTTCCGGTGCGATCGGTTTCGGTATCGGCTGGTTGCTGAAGAACTGGATCACGTTCCTGATCCTCGGCCTCGTGATTGGCCTCATGCTCGCGATGTTGTACATGTCGCGCAGCGGTGAGAAGGTCGCGTTCCAGAAGATCGAAGGCCGCCCCGGTGCCGCCGGTGCGGCGATGTCTGTTCTGCGCCGAGGATGGGTTTTGAAGGAAGAACCGGTCGCGGTCTCTCCTCGTACCCAGGACCTCGTGTTCATGGCTATTGGCCGCCCTGGTGTTGTCCTGGTCACGGAAGGCCCTAACGGCCGGGTCCGTTCCCTCGTTGAGGGTGTTCGCCGCGACGTTGAGCGCGCGGTCCGCGGCGTTCCTGTAACGATCATCAACTCAGGCTCCGGTAAGAACCAGACTCCGTTGCCTGAGGTTTCCAAGACGATGAAGAGCCTGCCTAAATCGATCTCCCGTCAGGAAGTCCGTGCTGTTGATCAGCGGCTCTCAACCTTGCGTTTGTCCAAGCCACCTATCCCTAAAGGTATGGACCCTAACCGTCCACCACGCATGTCCCGCCGTGCATTGCGCGGCAATTAACGGCTAGCTCGGAAGCCAACCAGTTGGTCTCCTAGCGTGGAGTCCTGCCCTCTAATAAGCCGATGGCGGTGGAGTTTTCCTCTCCACCGCCATCGGCTTATTTGCGGACGATGCGGCCGCGCTCCCCGCCGCGAACCACAGTGAGCACGAGGCCGCGGACGCGGTCGTGAACACCTCGCTGGTCCGCGTCCATCACCACGGCAGGGATGACCAGAAGCAGCAAGACAGTGCGGATCAGGGCGTCCAGCGGCGAGATTGGGGTACCCTCGAGGCGCTGGACCTGCATGCCTAGAATCCAGTGGCCTATGGTGCGCCCAAAGATCGTGAGCATGACCAACGTCATGACCACGAACACCACAAGGTTCAGCCACGGCAGCTGGTCGCGGCTGATGAGCCAAGACACGCCCATCGCAAGCCCCCAGTCGATCAACAAAGCCAGGATGCGTGGGCCCATGCGCCCCACCGCGCCAGGGCCAGATTCTGGGCGGCCAAGCCCCGCACCGGGATATTCGCTGTTATGGGTTTGTGGGGGTCCACTAATCCACGAACCGATATCGGCTCGCGTGACGCGGGTCTCGCGTTCATTCTCGGGTTTCTTGGCCATAGGCCTCATTCTACGTGGCGAGCCCACCGCCCACTGTGCCTAACCGCCCTGGCTTCTGCATGGGTGAAAACCTGTTCATCTCACAAAACCAAGCCCCCGCCCCGGCAAAACCACCAAGGCGAACGAGTTATTGACTAAACTGGGATGTGAGGACCGCTCATTCTCAACGGACCACACACCATGCCTAGGAGGCTACAGACGTGTTCACGTCAACCGAAGAAGTACTGACCTTCATCGAACAAGAGGAGGTGCAGTTCGTCGATATTCGGTTTACAGACCTGCCTGGCATGCAGCACCACTTCAACGTGCCGGCCTCGACGGTTGACGAAGACTTCTTCGTCAACGGCCAGCTGTTCGATGCGTCCTCGATCCGCGGTTTCGAAGGGATCGCGAATTCGGACATGCAGCTGATCCCGGACATCAAGACCGCGTTCGTTGACCCGTTCCGTGCGGCAAAGACCCTCGTCATGACCTTCTCGGTGGTCAATCCACGCACGGGCGAGCCGTACGGCCGTGATCCACGCGGCGTCGCGGAACGGGCTGAAGCCTACCTCGCATCGACCGGTATCGCTGACACTGCTTTCTTCGCATCCGAAGCCGAATTCTTCATCTTCGATGACGTCACCTACTCGACTGAACCGCACAACACCGGGTTCAGCGTCGACTCCGTAGAAGCTGCTTGGAACACCTCCGCTTTGGAAGAAGGCGGAAACCTTGGCCACAAGATGCGCACCAAGGGCGGCTACTTCCCGGTCTCCCCTAACGATAAGCAAGCTGACCTGCGGGATGACATCTCGCTCAAGCTCACCGATGTGGGTCTCAAGGTTGAGCGTGCACACCACGAAGTCGGTGCGGCAGGCCAGGCAGAGATCAACTACGAGTTCAACACGCTCGTGCATGCGGCAGATGACCTCATGAAGTTCAAATACGTGGTCAAAAACGTCGCTGAAGAGTGGGGTAAGACCGCAACGTTCATGCCGAAGCCGCTGCAGAACGACAACGGTTCCGGTATGCACTGCCACCAGTCCCTCTGGAGTGACGGCAAGCCGCTGTTCTACGATGAGCTCGGCTACGCGAACCTCTCCGACACGGCCCGCTGGTACATCGGCGGTCTGCTGCACCACGCATCGGCGGTCATGGCGTTCACGAACCCGACCGTGAACTCCTACCGACGCCTCGTCAAAGGCTTCGAAGCGCCAGTGAACATGGTGTACTCGCAAGGCAACCGCTCCGCCGGTATCCGCATCCCGATCACCGGATCCAACCCGAAGGTCAAGCGCCTCGAGTTCCGTGCACCGGATGCCTCCTCCAACCCATACCTCGCTTTCGCGGCCCAGCTCATGGCGGGCTTGGACGGTATCCGTAACCGCATCGAACCGGCAGACCCGATCGATAAGGACCTCTACGAGCTCCCACCAGAGGAAGCCGCAGACATCCAGAAGGCACCAGAGACCCTCTCCGAGGCGCTCGAAGCGTTGCGTGAAGACCACGAATTCTTGCTCGCAGGCGACGTCTTCACCGAAGACCTCATCGAAACCTGGATCGAGGATAAATACGAAAACGACGTACGCCCGATGATGGCTGCCATCACGGCACTGGAATACGAGCTCTACTACTCGCTCTAAACCAGGCATGTTGAGGGGCTAGGAACCATGTGGTTCCTAGCCCCTCAACAGTTAACCGCTGTGCTCGGCGCTGCTCGCCGCGGCGCTGTTTACCATGGCTTTCACCGTGGCTGTTCGCCGTAGAACAGCTCCTCGAAGACTTGCCGGGCCCGCCGCGCAACACGTAGCCACGCTTCTTCCAGTTCAGGCCCGGCGTCTTTGCCCCAGCCGATCCACGTCGCTACTGCAGAGATCTCCGAGCGGCTCGAGGGGAAAGAGTCCGAGGCCCGGCCCGTGCATGCCATGTTGGCAGCACGCACGTCAGTCGCTAACTTCCAGGCGGTCTCGAGGCTCTCGGCGTCCTCTTGGCTGATGAGCCCGGCGTGATGGCCTGCACGCAACGCCTCCAACGTGTTCGTGGTCTGTAAGCCCGGGTAGCGTTTAGCGAAACGTAGCTGCATCGACTGAACCAGCCACTCGACATCGCTCAAACCGCCTGGCCCCAACTTCACGTGCCGGCGTGGATTCACTCCGCGCGGCAACCGCTCTCCCTCAACACGTGCTTTGACTCGCCGGATCTCCTGGAGTTCCTTTTCTGAGAGGCCGTGCTGATACCGCACCGGGTCGATCAGTTCAACGAACTTAGCTCCAACTTCCTCATCGCCTGCGAACGGGCGGGCACGCAACAAAGCCTGCCGTTCCCAGGTTTCTGCCCACTTCTCGTAATAGTCGGCATAGGAGTCCAGCGAGCGCACGAGCGGACCGTTTTTACCTTCAGGGCGTAGATCGACGTCGATCTTCAGCCGGTGCTCTGCCAGGATCGGTGGCGTCAACGAACCCGAAAGCAGATGCCCCAAAGCTGAAGCCATACGGTTGGCCTGTTGTTTAGCCGCCTCAGGGTCACCCCCCTCGACAGGCTCGTACACGTACATCGCATCCAGGTCAGAGCCGTAACCGATCTCCGCGCCACCTTGCCGGCCCATCGCAATCACTGCGAACTGAGCGAGCTCGCCATGCTCGGCTACCTCTTGCCGCCGAGCAACATGCCAAGCCCCCATCACGGCGGCCTGATCCACGTTTGACAGCGCCCTGCCTAATTCTTCTACATCGATCAGCCCAGAACCATGAGCCAAAGCAACACGCAACAACTCCCGCCGCCGCGCAGTCCTCACCAACTGCATACCGCCATCGGCGGCGTCCTCATGCCTATCCAGCTTGGCTGAAACCTGCTTCCACAACCGCTCCCAGCTACGCGGTTGCAAATCAGAGTCGTTGCCGAGCCACGCGGTCGCCTCCGGCGATACCTCCAGCAGATCCACAACCATCCGCGACGTCGACAAGATGCGGCACAACCGCTCCGCACCCGCCGGGGAGTCACGCAGCATAGACATGAACCACGGGGTTGAACCCAACGCGTCAGAAAGCCGCCGGAAACCAAGCAGGCCAGCATCCGGGCTCACGCCATCGGCAAACCATTCCAGCATGACCGGCAGCAAGTGCCGTTGCAGGGCTGCGGTACGCGAGATCCCGCCGGTCAGCGCTTCGATGTGGCGCATCGCTTGCTTCGGATCCGCATAGCCCAAAACCTTCAGACGCGCTTGAGCGGCCCCCGGGGTGAGCCGCACTTCATCATCCTGTAGGCCGGCGGCTGCGGCCAGCAATGGCCTGAAGAAAATCTTCTGATGCAGGCCACGGACACGGGCTTTGATCTTCCGCCACGCCGTCAGCATGTTCTCGGCAGTCACAACCTGCCGCTCATCAGGCGAGGCGACACCGCGGGCTAGCGCTCTCTGCTCGGCCTCCGATTTCGGCATCGCGTGTGTACGCCGCAACCGAACCAGCTGAATCCGGTGCTCCAAGCTACGCAAATACCTGTAGTCCGCGCTGAACTGGCGGGCATCATCGCGCGAGATATAGGCAGCGCTTGCTAACGCATCGAGCGCCTCCAACGTGCCACGCACCCGTAACCCCTCGTCCACGCGGCCATGCACAAGCTGCAGCAGCTGCACCGTGAACTCGACGTCACGCAGCCCGCCCGGTCCGAGCTTGATCTGCCTCTCAACCTCGGCTTGCGGAATGTTATCTGTGACTCGCTGGCGCATCTTCTGCACTGCTTCAACAAAGCCGTCGCGGCGAGAGGCTTCCCACACCATCGGCCAGATCGCCTCGATGTACTCGTCTCCGAGCGCGGTATCGCCTGCAATCGGCCTGGCTTTCAGCAGCGCCTGGAACTCCCAGTGCTCCGCCCAGCGCTTGTAGTAGTTCAGGTGCGAGGCCAGCGTGCGTGACATCGCGCCGTCTTGACCCTCAGGCCGAAGGTTGGCATCCAGCTCCCATAACGCAGGTTCCTTGCCGGTGGAACCCACGATGTGTCCCATCGCCTTCGTGAGGTTAGCCGCGATGTCCTCGGCGCGTTCAACGGCCTGCGTCTCAGCGCCTTCCTCTACCGAATGCACATAGATGACATCAACGTCAGAGACGTAGTTCAATTCTCTCGCGCCGCATTTACCCATCCCGATCACGGCCAACCGCACCTGGGTCACATCGGTGTCCGGATACGTGTCAGCCACGTGCCGGTAGGCGATCGCAAGCGCCCCGTCAACGGCCGCGGCCGCGAGGTCTGCAAGTTCAGCCGCAACCATCCGCACCGACTCTGCGGCGTCATCGGCGCACACGTCTTTCATCGCGGTGTCCAGAAGCTCCGCTCGATACGCCACGCGCAGTGCTGCGACGGTGGCGTCGTCGGCTACAGCGGCGATCGGAACATCGGATTGCGGGTCAGCGCCGACGGCGGTGAGCATCTTGGCGCGCAACCCACTGGGATCCGATGGCTCGTATTCACTTGGCCGGGCAATACTGAACGCTTCGGCTTGGTCGGGGTGGCGCAGCACGAAGTCGATGAGTGCCTCTGAGGCGCCAGCGAGCATGAACAGAGGCTGATTCCGTTGCGGATCTTCCACTGTCTCTGCCAGCGAGGGCACCCGCTCAAGTAACCGGATCACGTTCAGCAAGGCCATGTCCGGGTCAGCGGTAGCCCGTAGCGCTTCAAGCACCCTCACGTGATCGATATTCGTGAGCTCTTTAGACCTCAACAGTGCCCGCGCACGCTTCGAATCGTTGAATCCGGCGGCGCGAACCGCGCGGTCAATGGTAGAAGAGTCAATGCCGGGAGAGTCAACGGTCGACGAGCCAATCGCGGGAGAGGCAACGCTGGATGCCTCGACGGTGGATGGATGTTTATCCTCTTGTGGATGGGTCATGGATTCTTCTACAGCATCCCCAAGTAACGGCGCAGTTCAAACGGGGAAATGTCTTGGCGGTATTCGTCCCATTCGGCTCGTTTATTGCGCAGCAGCGCATCGAAAACCCACTCGCCCAGGATGTCAGCAACCAGCTCGGAATTCTCCATCACGTGGATCGCTTCATGCAGCGTGGAGGGCAACGGATCCAAGCCAAGCACGCGGCGTTCTCGGCTTGTGAGCGAGAAAATGTCTTCCTCGGTTGGGTCGCCGAGGTCGTATCGATCGCGGATACCTTTGAGTCCAGCACCCAGGATGCATGCGTAGGCCAGATACGGGTTCGCGGCCGAATCGATGCCGCGGTACTCGACGCGGGCGGATTGGCCCTTGTCTGGCTTATACAGCGGGACGCGCACGAGGGCGGAGCGGTTGTTGTGGCCCCACGAGATGTGGCTTGGCGCTTCTCCCCCGCCCCACAAGCGTTTATAGGAGTTCACAAACTGGTTGGTGACCGCAGTGAATTCCGGCGCGTGAGTTAATACGCCGGCGATGAACTGGCGTGCCGTGGTGGAGAGTTGATATTCCCGGCCACCTTCAAAGAATGCGTTACGTTCACCCTCAAACAACGAAAAATGGGTGTGCATACCGGAACCGGGGTGTTGTGAGAACGGTTTAGGCATGAACGTCGCATAGATACCTTGCAGTAGCGCGACTTCTTTAATGATGGTGCGGAAGGTCATGAGGTTATCCGCGGTGGTCAGCACATCGGTGTAGCGCAGGTCGATCTCGTTTTGTCCCGGCCCCGATTCGTGGTGGGAGAACTCAACGGAAATACCGACTTCTTCGAGCGTGGTCACGGCCTTGCGGCGGAAGTCTTGTGCGATGCCGCCGGCAACGTGGTCGAAGTAGCTCGCCGAATCGACCGGTTGAGGGTGCCCGTTGGCGTCCATCTCATCGCTGCGCAGCAGGTAGAACTCGACTTCCGGATGCGTATAGCACGTGAACCCCATGTCTGCGGCCTCTTCAACCTGTCGCTTCAAGACGTGGCGCGGATCCGCCAACGATGGCTCGCCATCGGGGGTCAAGATGTCACAGAACATGCGGGAGGTCGGCTCGATGTTGCCTCTCCACGGCAACAATTGAAACGTTGTAGCGTCCGGTTGCAGGAGCATATCGGACTCAAAAATCCGGGAAAGCCCTTCGATCGAAGAACCGTCGAAACCCAGCCCTTCACGAAACGCGCCTTCGACCTCCGCTGGGGCGAGCGCTACAGATTTAAGCGAGCCCACAACGTCGGTAAACCACAACCTGACGAATCGGACATCGCGCTCCTCAATGGTTCTGAGGACGAAGTCTTGCTGACGGTTCACTCAATGCTCCTTCATTGCATGCCTGCTGCCGTGGCTGGCTTTCTAGGGTCTTCCCGAGCTTCGCGGACCTAGCGGGCTATTTCGCGGGTCTGGCTCCCCATTACTAGTCTTCGTCTTCTTCGTCCCATTCGCGAGTGCGTTCTGCCGCGATCTCGTAGGCGCGTGATGCTTCTTCCGCGCTACGGTAGGGGCCCATCCGCTGGGACCCGATGGACTGCGGGCCTTTCTCCACCTCACCGGTTGAGGTGTTGAACCAGTATTCGCCTTCCGGTGCGTTCTGTGTCATGATCTTCCCCTTCTCTTATGAGCCGCGCGGCCCCTTCCGGGACCACTTCACCGCAACATGGTTGATGCCGCGGCCTTGACCTTCCCTCTTCACATTACGCGGTTCTGCCCCACAGGTGGGTCCTAAACTGGTGACATGACTGATTCTTCTGCTGCACCGTCTTCGTCCGCTTCCTCCTCGCGCGCAACCGCGCCCATCGGGAATCTGACGAAAGGCCGGGTTTCTGCGCTCCGAAAGGTCCCAGGGAACATTCAGCGCCCTCCCTACGTGGGTAAGCCGGGGCCTGAAACCTGGGACGGCGGAGATGTTTATTCCCCGGAGGAAGTCGAACGGATTCGCGCGGCGGGCCGTATTGCCGCTGATGCCCTGCAACTGATCGGTGAGACGGTCAAGCCTGGCATGACCACGGATGAGGTCGATGCGATCGGTCACGAGTTCCTCATCAAGAACGGCGCGTACCCTTCAACGCTTGAATATCAGGGCTTCCCTAAGTCCACGTGCACCTCGCTCAACGAGGTTATTTGTCACGGCATCCCTGATGACACGGTCATCCAGGACGGTGACATCATCAACGTGGACATCACCGCATATAAAGACGGCATGCACGGCGACACCAACGCGACATTCCTTGTGGGAGATGTGGATCAGGAATCCCGCGACCTCGTTGAGCGCACACGCGAGGCCATGATGCGCGGTATTCGCGCGGTCAAGCCGGGGCGCCAGATCAATGTGATCGGCCGGACCATCGAGGTCTATGCCAAGCGGTTCGGGTTAGCTGTGATCCGGGACTTCACCGGCCACGGTGTAGGTGGCGCGTTCCACTCCGGACTGATTGTTCCGCATTACGATGCCGCACCCGCTTATGACACGGAGATGGTGCCTGGCATGGTTATCACGATCGAGCCGATGCTGGCGCTCGGTACGCACCGCTGGCAACAATGGGATGACGGCTGGACCGTGGTGACAGCCGACCGTAAACGCACAGCCCAGTTTGAACACACGCTGGTTGTTACCGAAGACGGCGCCGATATCCTCACGCTACCGACGCCGTAGTTCGGCCGTGTTTTAGGGAGCCGTGTTTTAAGAGAGCCGGCGGCGGTTCGGGCTTCCCCTCCCGAACCACCGCCGGAGATTTATGTGGCGGAGAGCGTACGTTGATGTGGAGGCAACGTTGTCTCTGGGTTTTCCCGCAACGCTTTGATCGCGTCTTCAAAATCTTCGAGGGTTTCAAAGCCTTGATACACGGATGCAAACCGCAGGTAGGCGACCTGATCGAGCCGGCGTAGCGGGCGAAGGATCGCAAGACCTACATGGTGCGCATCGACTTCCGCCCGGCCTTCCGCACGTATTGTCTCTTCGACTTCTTGGGCGAGCATCGCCAGGTCGTCTTCCGATACTGGCCGGCCTTGGCAGGCTTTCGAAACACCAGAGACGATCTTGGCGCGGCTGAAAGGTTCAGCAACCCCTGAGCGTTTCACAACCGAAAGGCTCGCGGTCTCTACCGTGGTGAAGCGGCGCCCACACGAACTGCATTGGCGGCGACGACGAATCGAATAGCCGTCTTCGGTTGCGCGGGAGTCAACAACACGCGATTCAGCATGCCTGCAGAACGGACAAAACACGCGGCTGACCTCCCTTCACAACAGTGCTCAGGCTGTCACCTCAACGGTCTGCACAGTCCAGACACTCGTTTCACACACGCAACGTGCATCACAATCATAACCGGCATTACGTGAATCACCAACATGTAATTACTACATCTAGTAATCCGCTACAAACACACCCACGGGACTTAGGGTTCTCATAGCGAAGCTGTTGGGGGTCACTGAGCTCCACCGCGGGCCCAGCGCTTCTCTATCGCTACTCAGAGCTCGCGGGCCGTGACAGCTTCGCCGTGTGCCGGTAGATCTTCTGCGGAAGAGAGCGCCAGAACATGCTCGGCCACTTCAGCAAGTCCTGCACGGTCATAGCGAATCTCTTGAATGGCCTTGAGGAAGGTCGTGACGTTCAGCCCGGACGCGTGACGAGCCGTCCCCATGGTTGGTAGAACGTGGTTGGAACCGGCCGCGTAATCCCCGAGGCTCACCGGCGAATAGGTTCCCAAGAACACCGCACCAGCCTGAGTGATGAGTGCGGCGTCTGCTTCTGGGTCTTCTGTAAGCAGTTCAAGGTGCTCGGCGGCATAGTGATTCGCGGCAGCGATCGCCGCATCGTGGTCATCCACAAGCACGATGCCGGACTGTGGGCCGGAGAGCGCCGTCAACACACGCTCGGCGTGCTTTGTTTTTTGCGCTCGTTCTCGCGTCTCGGTGCGGAATACATCCACCAGCTGCGGATCCCACGTGATGATGACGCTGGCCGCGTTCGGATCATGCTCAGCCTGGGAGATCGCATCAGCTGCAACGATCTTCGGATCGGCGGAGGCGTCCGCGACGATCGCGATCTCGGTCGGGCCGGCCTCAGAATCGATACCGACCTCGCCTTTGACCATCGCTTTCGCAGTCGCGACGAAAACATTGCCCGGCCCGGTGATCAAATCGACCGGCTCGAGCGGGGCATCCAGACCGGCGTCGGCCCCAGCTTCTAGGCCATAAGCCAACACACCGATCGCTTGCGCGCCACCCACCGCATACACTTCCTGGATCCCTAGAAGCTGCGCGGCAGCAAGAATCGTGGGGTGCGGCAACCCCGTTCCGTCTTTAGCCGGCGGGCTCACGAGCGCGATCGAACCAACACCTGCCTCTTGCGCAGGCACCACATTCATGACAACCGAGGACGGATAGACCGCCAAACCACCTGGAACATAGAGCCCGACGCGCCGCACGGGCTCCCACCGCATCGTGACACTCGCGCCAGGGCCAAAGTTGGTTGTGGTCGGGCCCGGCTTGTGATCAGCGGCGAACGTGCGGGCGCGCTCGATCGCGACCTCGAGACCGCGGCGGACTTTCTCATCGAGTCCAGCCAACGCGTTTGCCATCGCCTCAGCTGGAACGCGAAGGGAAGGCACGGCGACCCCATCGAACTGTTCGGTCAGTGCCGTGACAGCTGTAGCGCCGCCTTCGCGCACCATCTTGAGGATGTTTTCGACAACGCTCTGATGCTCCATGCTCGTGCTGGCCTCCAAACGGGGCAGGCCAGCGCGGATGCCGGCATCATCGGCTCCACGCAGATCGATCAGTGGGAGGACATCAGTTTCTTCTACGTTGCTCACCCTCCCAGTCTAGGAGCCGAAGCATGCGGTGCGCCCATGTGTCACACCGTGTGACACTGCCGCTGAGCTAGATGAGACAGTCCGGCCCTAGGAGCACCTTGAGGTCGCCGAACAGTGCTGCGTTCGGGGTGACCTTGTATTGGGAACCCAACCGCATCGTTTCAATCGTGGCGCTACCGATGAGTTTGACCCGCACTTCGGATTTACCGGGGTGGGTTCGCAGGACGTCACCGAGTTGGCGGATCACCGGCTCGGTGGCCTGGTGTGTAGGGATCTGAACCAGCAAAGGGCCTGAGCCGCCGTCAGCGGTGATGTCCGGGATCTTGAGCTCTTGCGCAGAGATCGAGATCGCCCCGTCATCGCGGCGCTGGAAGCGGCCCTTGACGGTCACGATGAGGTCCTCTGCCAACAAGGTCGCGATCGGCTGGTACGCCTGCCCAAAGAACATGACCTCGATCGAACCCGAGAGGTCTTCAATCTCACATTTGGCGTACGGGTTGCCCGAGTTCTTCGCAACACGCCGCTCAAGGTTGGTGATCATCCCGGCGATCGTGATGGTGTGCCCGTCTTGCGGGCCACGGTCGGAGACCACGGTTGCGATCGGCATGTCAGCGAGCCTGCCGAGCGCATCCCCCAGCCCCTGCAGCGGGTGGTCGGATACGTAGAGGCCCAACATTTCACGCTCGAGGCTGAGCTTTTCCTTCTTATCCCATTCAGGAATGTCAGGGATTTCAACATCGAGCGCGTTCGCCAGGCTCTCATCCCCGGACATGCTGAATAAGTCGAATTGATGTGCGGCCTCGTGGCGTTTGAGCGCCATCGCTTGATCCACAGCATCTTCGTGGATAGCGGTCAATGCACGGCGATGGTGGCCGAGGTCGTCAAAAGCGCCTGCTTTGATGAGGGATTCGATGGTGCGCTTGTTGAGCGCTTGCGGGCCGACTTTGTTGAGGAAATCGGAGAAGGACTCGAAACGTCCCTTTTCTTCGCGGGCCTCCACGATGGCTTCCACAACGTGGCTACCGACGTTACGGACCGCACCGAGCCCGAAGCGGATGTCACTTCCGACTGGGGCGAAGTTATTTTGGGATTCATTGACGTCAGGCTGCAGAACCTTGATGCCCATCCGGTGGCATTCGTTGAGGTAGAGCGCCATCTTGTCTTTATCTGTACCGACCGAGGTCAACAGCGCGGCCATGTATTCGGCCGGATAGTTGGCTTTGAAGTAGGCGGTCCAATAGGACACGAGTCCGTAGGCGGCGGAGTGCGCTTTGTTGAACGCATAGTCAGAGAACGGGAGCAGGATGTTCCACAGCGAGGTGATCGCCTCCTCGGAGAAGCCACGTTCGACCATGCCGTCATGGAATCCCTGATACTGGCGATCCAACTCTTCTTTCTTCTTTTTACCCATCGCACGCCGCAAGAGGTCTGCCTGGCCCAGCGAATAGCCTGCGACTTTCTGCGCGATCGCCATAACCTGTTCCTGGTAGACGATCAAACCGTAGGTGGTATCCAGGATTTCTGCGAGCGGTTCAGCCAGTTCCGGGTGGATCGGGGTGATCTCCTGCTGCCCGTTTTTACGCAACGCATAATTCGTGTGGGAGTTAGCGCCCATCGGGCCTGGACGGTACAGCGCGATGACCGCGGAAATGTCTTCGAAGTTGTCTGGACGCATGAGGCGCAGCAGAGAGCGCATCGGCCCGCCATCGAGCTGGAAAACACCGAGTGTGTCGCCTCGAGCCAGCAGCTCATAGGCCGCCTTGTTGTGGGTGTCGAGCCGTTCAAGGTCCGGAACCTCTCCCCCGTTGAGGCGGATGTTCTCCATCGCATCAGAGATGATCGTGAGGTTACGCAGACCCAAGAAGTCCATCTTGATCAGGCCGAGGGATTCACAAATCGGGTAGTCCCACTGCGTGATGACCTGTCCGTCTTGGAGGCGACGCATGATCGGCACAACATCGATGATCGGTTCCGAAGACATGATGACCCCGGCCGCGTGCACACCCCACTGGCGTTTGAGGCCTTCCAAGCCTTTCGCGGTTTCGAAAACCTTGCGGGCTTCCGGGTCAGATTCGAGCAGTTCGCGGAATTCGCCGGCCTCGCCGTAGCGCGCGGCATCTGGGTTCTCTACGTCCCACAGCGAAATGTCTTTAGCCATCACCGCTGGCGGCAAAGCCTTAGTCAGGGTCTCGCCCATCGCGAACGGGTGACCCAGCACGCGGGAGGCATCCTTGAGTGCCTGCTTTGTTTTGATCGAACCGTAGGTCACGATCATCGAGACCTTATCGGCACCGTACTTTTCGATCACATACTGGATAGTTTCGCCGCGGCGGCGATCGTCAAAGTCGACGTCGAAGTCCGGCATCGAGACACGTTCCGGGTTGAGGAAACGCTCAAAGATCAAGCCGTGCTCAAGCGGGTCCAGGTCAGTAATACGCAACGCGTAAGCGACCATCGAGCCCGCACCCGAACCACGCCCAGGCCCCACACGGATGTCGTGGTCCTTGGACCAGTTGATGAAGTCCGCGACCACCAGGAAGTAGCCGGGGAAACCCATACGCTCGATAATCCCGAGCTCGTATTCGGCCTGCTTCTGGGATTCTTCCGGAACTCCATCCGGATAACGGTAGTGCAGGCCGCGCTGAACCTCCTTGACCAGCCACGTGTGCTCCGTCTCCCCTTCCGGGACCGGGAACTGTGGCATGTATTTACCGATCGATGGCTCAAAATCGACCTTGCACCGTTCAGCGATCATCAACGTGTTATCGCACGCTTCAGGCAGCTCGCTGAAAAGCTCACGCATTTCACGCGGTGACTTCAAGTAGTAGCTGGAACCGTTGAACGCGAAACGTTTACCGCCCTGATCATACGAGGGCTCCAACAGGGTTGAACCTGACTGGATCGCCAAGAGCGCTTCGTGTGCTTTCGCGTCTTCTTCATGCGTGTAGTGAAGGTCGTTAGTCGCAACCAGCGGCAGGTTGAGGTCTTTAGCTAGACGCATCAGATCGCCACGCACGCGGTGCTCGATTTCGAGCTCGTGGTCCATGAGCTCGAGGAAATAATTCCCCTCACCGAAAATGTCTTTGTACTCCCCGGCCGCACGCAGCGCCTCATCGTATTGACCCAGCCGCAAGCGAGTCTGAATCTCACCCGATGGGCAACCCGTTGTTGCGATAACACCCTTGGAGTATTGGGAGATCAGTTCACGGTCCAGGCGCGGCCAACGCGAGAAAACCTGATCCAGCGACGCCTTCGAGACCGCCTTGTTGAGGTTGTACCAGCCTTCGTTATTCTCCGCCCACAGCGTCATGTGGGTATAAGCGCCACCACCGGAGACGTCATCGCCCTTTTGATCACGCGTACCCCACTGCACACGCGTGCGGTCGCTACGTGCAGTACCTGGAGTCACATACGCTTCAACACCCAAGATGGGGTTGATGCCTTTGTCTTTAGCCTTCCGATAGAAATCGTAGGCACCGAAAAGATAGCCGTGATCGGTGATCGCCATCGAATCCATGCCCAACCGTTGGGCTTCTTCGAAAAGATCAGTAACACGGGCCGCACCATCCAACATCGAATATTCGGTGTGGGTGTGCAGGTGAACAAAACCATCGTCAAGACTTCCAGCCACACCACCATGGTAGCCAGCACTACGGCCCTTACCGGGGACGGCTCGGCATCAACCCACAAGTATCACCGAACAGTGTGGCGCGGCTCCCCTAGCGCTGTTCCTTCTACGCTCTGTTTCTTCTACGCGGCGTTCACTCTTCACGCAGAAGCTCGAGTGCATCCACAAGATCCTGCGGATACGGGGCATCCAGGTACATCTCTTCCCCGGTGACTGGATGTGTGAAACCTAACTCTTTAGCGTGCAGCCACTGGCGCGTCAGGCCCAGTTTTGCCGCCACGGTCGGGTCAGCTCCGTACTGCTGATCCCCCACGAGTGGGTGGCCCATCGCGGAGAAATGCACACGGATCTGGTGGGTGCGCCCAGTCTCAAGTTTGACCCGCATCAGCGAGGCGATCCCGAATGCCTCTTCAAGCTTGTAATGGGTCACGGCGTTGCGGCCATCCGTGACTACAGCGAAACGCCACGTCGCGTTCGGGTGCCGGCCAATCGGTGCATCGATGGTGCCTTCCATCGGATCAGGTAGCCCTTGGACCACGGCGTGATAGATCTTGGTCGGCGTGCGGTCTTTGAACGCTTGCTTGAGCCCGGCATAGGCGGGTTCGGATTTCGCAACAACCATGAGCCCCGATGTGCCCACATCGAGGCGCTGTACGATACCGGCACGCTCTTGCGCTCCTGAAGTTGCGATCGCAATACCCTGGCGTGCCAGCTGTCCCGTGACAGTCGGCCCCGCCCATCCCGGGGAGGGGTGCGCGGCGACCCCGACCGGTTTGTTGATCACCACAAGGTCGGCGTCTTGATACACAATCGGGATGTCCTGCACGGGTTCCTCCACTTCTTCAGCCGCTTCGATCCTCACCGTAATCTCAGAACCGGCGTCCGGGCGCATCGACTTCAAGCCACGCTGCCCATCCACGCTCACCTGTCCGTCTTGGATCATCTGAGCCGCGAGCGTTCGCGAGACGTCTGCGGTTTTAGCGACCACCACATCGAGCCGTTGCCCCGTACCTGCCACCGTGATGATGCGCGCATCAGATTCGTAACTCACGCGTCCTCCTGAGCGATTGTTTCGCGGCGTTCGCTGGGGCTTGCTCCGCTGGAACTTCCTCCGCTAGAGCTGCTTTCGCTCAAGCTCTGTTCTTTCAGTTCCTTCAACGGCACGTTGCACCAGATCAACAACACGATCGCGACCACGCTGCATGTGATCAGGGAGTCTGCGATGTTGAAGATCGCGAAATTGCCAACTGAAATGAAGTCCACCACGTGGCCGTGTCCGAAAGCTGGTGGGCGGAAAAGCCGGTCCGTCAGGTTACCGAGCGTTCCGGCGAGCAACGAAGCAAGAGCGATGGTCCACAAACGCGAGCGTGTCTTGAACAACGTGATCACTACCGCCACGGAAACCACCGCCATGAAGACGGTGAAGACCCATGTGAAGTCCTCACCCATCGAAAACGCCGCACCCGGGTTCCGGATCGAATACCACTTAAACCACGGCTCGATGACCCAACGGATCTCGCCGATTCTCATCTGCGTTTCAACCCAATACTTGGTCAGCTGATCAAAGCCGTAACCGATCACCAGAATGATGCCCGCGATGATCGCGAGACCTCCACGGGATGCGGTGCTCTTCGGCGTTGTCATAGGTACCCTTCTGGTGCCGTCAAAAGAATGAATGGAAAAGCTCGATAGTTATAGAGCTACAGCCACAGGTATAAGGCTACAGATACAGTTCAAGGCGGTGACCCTGATCAGGGTCACCGCCTTGAAGCTGGCTTAGAACTAGATCAGAACAGTGTCCTTAGAACTGTGCCGATGCTGAGAACTGTCGTGCCGATGTTTAGATCTGTGCCGAGATTGGGGTCTGGCCGTCAAGATCAGATAGCTGGTCTGCGATGTAGTTACGCAGACGGCCGCGGTAATCGGCTTCGAAGGCCTTGAGGTCTTCGATCTCGTCTTCGAGCATGCTCTTCTTCTGTGCAAGATCATCGAGCGTGCGGCGCTTGGTTTCTTCGGCGTCGTCGGTGGTCTTCTTAGCTGCTGCTTCAGCGTCAGAGACAAGCGACTGCGCCTGAGCCTGTGCCTCGGAAACGATGCGATCGCGTTCCTGAGCGCCCTGGTTGACGTATTCGTCGTGGAGGCGCTGGGCCATCTGCAGAACGCCTGCGGCCTCGTCTGCGGTGCCACCGCCAGACGTAGATACCGGGAACGTTGCCTCGGTTGCCGCAGAGACTGGCATGACAGGCTCTGGAACATCGTGGTCTGCGGTCTCCGAGGTTGCGGAGACTGGTGCAGGAACAACGTTTCCTTCCTGGCATTCAGCCAGCTGGCGGCGCAGCTCGGCGTTCTCATCATTCAGGCGACGAAGTTCTTCTACAACCTCATCCAGGAAGTCATCGACTTCGTCCTGGTCGTAGCCTTCACGGAACTTCGTTGGCTGGAAGCGTTTGTTGACTACATCATCCGGCGTGAGGGCCATCTGATCTCCTCGATTACTCGGGTACGGTCACCAGCGATACTTTCGCCAGTCACGATGAATAAAGACTTAGAAACGCCTGTGCTGCGGATCAGCTCGACGCTTGCTTGATAACAACTATATAACGATTTTCGCTTTTTTGCGATGTTGACCGCTATTAGCGTCACAGCCTACACAAATCCTACACCCATTTGGAACACAAGTCCCTTCACAATGGACACCACGAAGAACACGAGAATGAACGAAAGGTCCAGCTGGACGCCGCCGAAATTCACCGGAGGCATCGCCTTGCGAACCCACCCGAGCAGGGGTTCTGTGGTGCGGTTGACAGTGCTCGCGAATACAAGAGCGGCGCCCCGCGGGCGCCAGTCACGAACAAAAGAGTCGATGAAACTCACGACAATGCGCGCCATTAGCAGATACATAAACACGCTCAACGCCAGATAAATCACGCCAAAGATCACGCCGATTGCCTCCGATTATCTTTCGATCTCGTCCCTTGCGAGCCGTATCGCCCCACAAGCGCCACTGCGTAGCCACCGAGCGATTCGGCGGCTACTGACAAAATCGGTAGCTACCGAACAAGTCAGTAGCTACCGAGAAAGGTGAAACTTAGCTTTGGTTGAAAAACGCTGACTGGCTATCCCCAGTGAGTTCTTCACCCAAAATTTCAACGCCATGCGGAGTGAGCAAGAAGACCTTATTGGTTACACGCTCAATATTGCCGCGTAGAGCGAACACGAGTCCAGCCGAGAAATCAACAAGACGCTTGGCCTCAGACTCCCCCATGTCAGTGACGTTCATGATCACCGGAATACCATCACGGAAGCTCTCACCGATCGTCTTGGCATCGTTGTAAGAGCGCGGGTGAACAGTCGTAATCTGACGCAACTCAGTGTCCTCCTCCGGCGCGGACGCCGCGCGCTTGATGGGCGTCACCGGAGCGCGGAATTCTTCCGCAGCTTTCGGCGCCGTCTCGGGCTGTGCAACTTCTACCAGTTGCGGTTTAGCCGGTTCTGGCTTCACCTCTACTGGCTTGGATTTTACCTCTTGGCGCACCTGCTCCGAAACGGCGGGCTTAACGGTCTTCGCCGGCTCAGGGCGCTTGAGGTCTTCATCCTCCGCCTCAGCCAGGCCTAGGTAGATCATGGTTTTGCGGAGGGCTCCTGCCATCGGATTCTCCTTAAGTAGATGCGTAGGTGCCTATGAAATTCAGGCACCTTTCAAAGCTAACGCACAGGTGAGCGAGAACCCAGCACATCCGACCCGATGCGTAGGTGTGTCGCCCCTGCAAAAATTGCTTGCTCTAGATCATGACTCATACCGGCCGAGATTCCACTCGCATCCGGGTGTGTTTCTTGAATTCGATGGGCCAGTTCACCTATCCGCTGAAAAGCTATCTCTGGCGCCTCATCTAGGGGTGCAACAGTCATAACACCACGCAACTGAAGACCCGGATTTTCAGCGATACTGTCGGCCAATTCGGGCGCATTATTAATACTTACGCCGCCGCGGCCATCATCGGGCTGGTCCTTCCGCACATCGACCTGAACGTAGCAACCAAGCGGTTCGAAACCTTCGTCCACCCGACGTTGCCCAGCCCTAGCCAGCGCCTTCACAAGTGAGGCACGATCAACCGAATGAATTTCCTGTGCATACCGGACCACACGATTAACTTTGTTGCTTTGCAACTGGCCGATGAAGTGCCAACGCAAATCCGGTGCATATTCGGCTAGTGCTGCGGCTTTAGGTGTAGCTTCTTGCTCGCGGTTCTCCCCCACGTTCCGTACCCCGAGGTCATACAGGGCAGCGACATCCGATGGTGGGAAGAACTTTGTGACCACAATGAGCGTGGGTTCCTCGGTTCGCCCCGCCTCCTTGGTTGCTCGCGTGATGCGCTCTTTGACTGCGCTGAGGCGGGTTGCAAGTTCTTCGCGGCGGGAATCGGTTGCGTTGAGGCTTGGTGTCTGCAGGTCCTGGGGTTGCCCGTGGGTGTTGCTCACTGTCTACCTCTTTTTATTCCTATTGAATGTTTCGCTGATAGATGATGGTCGCGTTGCGCTCGTGCTTGTTTTCTCCGCGGTAGGAGTACCAAGCGGAGTTCTCGAGTGTGCATTCGTTTGCCTCATGCACCAAGACTCCGTATTCTTCTAAGATGGCGCGGCTTGCTCGCGGCAGATCTAAAGATGGTGTTCCCCAGCTGGTGGTGGAAGCGATAACTTCCGATGCGGCCCCTGGCAGTGCGGCGACCGCATCGGTAACCATCGTTTGGGGCACTTCATAGCACCGCCCACAGATCGCCGGCCCGATCCACGCTTCAAGCTCGGCTGCATGTTGGTCGGTCAACGCTTTCAGGGTGTTCTGAATAACTCCGTCGATAAGACCTGTACGCCCGGCGTGAACTACTGCCGTAGCGGTGCGGCCTGCCGGGAGGCTCGCCGCGATCGCAATCGGTATGCAGTCTGCTGTCAACACGGCGGGGGCATACCGTGCACTGACATCGACCAACGCATCAGCTGTTGGCACATTGTGCTCTCGCTGGCACGTGTCAGCCCAAGCACCATCGGAATCAATGACCGCTACGAACGGGCTATGCACTTGCGACATGAAAGCCAGCGAACCCGGCTTCACACCAAGACGCTGTTCAACACGTGTCCGCGCGTGCAACACAAGCGCAACGGAGGGGCCCTCTACCGTATGTACGGCGAGGTTCCCCTCCGTGCGGCCTGTGAACGCTACGGCAACGTCCGGGTGAAGTGTGAACGTTTCGCAGCGCATTGGTTTACTTCAAGAAATCCGGGACATCCAGTGCGTCGCGCCCCGGTGGCATGACCGGTTCCACAACCTCTGGAACGTCGTTCTCTTCGTCTTCTTCTTCGATGCTGGCAGGAACCGGCAGGTCCTGTTCCTGTGTTGGGACCGGATGAGGCACCGCAGCGAGCGTCGGTGTTCCCGATGCCTGTTCATCAACGCGAGGTGGAACAGGCTGTTGGTTCGACTGGCTCACCTGGCTAGGCTGAGCCGGGCGGGAGGTCTTATCAACCTGGTCGAATCCGGCAGCGATGACGGTGATGCGCACCTGGTCGCCCATCGATTCGTCGATTGCGGAGCCAACGATGATGTTGGCTTCTGGGTGAACGACTTCCTGGACCAAGCGTGCCGCATCGTTGATCTCGAACAGGCCCAGATCCGAGCCGCCCTGGAAGGACAACAGAACGCCCTGCGCGCCTTCGATGCTTGCTTCCAAAAGTGGGGAGGCAATAGCCTGCTCGGCTGCCTCGAGTGCACGGTTCTCCCCGCTTGCGGCACCGATACCCATGAGCGCGGAGCCCGCGCCTTCCATGACAGTCTTGACGTCTGCAAAGTCGAGGTTGATCACGCCTGGGGTTGTGATGAGGTCCGTGATGCCCTGCACTCCTGAGAGCAAAACCTGGTCTGCGGCCTTGAACGCATCCAGCATGGTGATGCGTTCGTCAGAGATGGCAAGCAGGCGGTCGTTCGGAATCACGATGAGGGTGTCAACCTCATCACGCAACGCGTCGATGCCAGCTTCTGCCGAGTTCGCACGGCGGCGGCCTTCGAACGTGAACGGGCGGGTCACAACACCGATAGTCAAAGCACCCAGCGAGCGAGCGATGCGAGCGACGACAGGGGCCGCGCCCGTGCCGGTGCCGCCGCCTTCACCTGCGGTCACGAAAACCATGTCAGCGCCAGTGAGAAGATCGTTGATTTCTTCTTCGTGATCTTCTGCAGCCTGACGGCCAACATCCGGATTAGCGCCGGCGCCGAGGCCGCGGGTCAGTTCGCGACCAATTTCAAGGGTCACATCCGCTTCAGAGAGCATGAGCGCCTGAAGGTCAGTGTTGATGGCAATGAATTCGACGCCACGGAGGCCTTCCTCGATCATACGGTTGACTGCGTTGACGCCACCGCCGCCAACACCGACCACCTTGATGACGGCGATGTTTTCTTGTCCAACTGCCACGTTTTGGGTCCCTTGCTCGTAGGTATGTGCTCGTAAAAATAAGCTGACGCCGGAGCATCATGCGGTCCATGTGTATTGCATGGTGCTGAAGCGATCTCCGAGCCTATATATCGAGTAAACCGCCCACGCTAGGCCGCTTCAAACCTTGCGTGCGGCGTGTCGTTATGCCGGAGGGGAATTCATCCCTCAAGCGTCCATTTTGGCCGCTTTTCATTCCATATCTTTCAACCGTTGGTTGAAGCTCTTGGTTCTCGCCAGGCTACGCCACTCGTGCGATTATTCATTGCTCGTGACGGGTCGCTGAGGCGTTGAGACATCAATGACCTTGTCTTTGACGTCTTTTTGGTTGAGGAACGTTTCAACCAACGCGGCCTTCATAGGCCCGTCCTCAGGTCCGCCCCACACAATCTTACGCCCGTCACGCAACTTGAACGTCACGGTGTCCACTGATTTCGCTTCTGCCTGCTTCAACGTAGCCAAAACGCCACCGGGAAGTTCCGCAAGCGCCTGGACTACACCGTCGAAAATCTGATGCCCAGGGTCTTTCTCCGGAACACTCACCAGAGGCAGCTTATCGGCCTCATCACCAGATACTTCCTTGAGCGCCACGCCGTTATCGCCAACGATCATCTTCTTACCGTCACGTTCCATGACAGCAACCTGTCGATGCTCAACAACCTCAACGCGCAGATCATGCGGACCATCCAGCTGGATACGGACATCCTGAATAGCGGGGAACTTCTTCAGAAGACCCGTGATCTCCCGGTTGTTAAGACTGCCGACCGGTTTCCCCTCCAGCGGCTTAAGCGCCTCAACGATCTTGGCGCTATCGGCAAGTTTCGAACCGGAAACGCTGACCTTTTCAACCTTGGCTAGCGGGCTGAACGACAACGCAACCATGCCGCCCACAAACAGCAAGCACGCCCCAACACCAGCCATCCGGCGCCACTTCTTCCGTTTGCGAGCCTGATCCTTCTTATGAGGCCGAATCGGCGTCGGAGCAGGTAACGGCGCCTCGCTCTGAGACTCTGGAACGAGCTCAGAGTCCACATCAGGCTGAGAGTCCGCCTCTGGCTGCGGTTCAGGTGGCGGCGGTTCAAACTGGGACACCGGAGCAACGCCGTCTGCCGCCGTGCTGTCTTGCGCTGTGCTTTCTTGCTCCGTGCTGTCTTGCCTAGCTCCGGGCTGCTCAGCGCTGTCTTGTTCAGCGCTGTCTTGCTCAGCGCTGCCTGTTTCCTTGGGACGGGCTACCGCGCTGAACTCAAGCTCGTCATCGGATTTCATCCTGTGTATGTTTCACCGCCCTCGGAATCTTCGTAGCCGTCCTCCTCGATGGCTTCCACGATCTGTGTGCCAAGAGCTGTGACATCACCGGCACCGAGCGTTAGAACCACGTCCCCTGGACGGGCAAGCTCCGCAAGCCGTTCGGCAACATCCTCGGGATCAACCAGCGCATACTCAACACCCACGTGGTCAGCGATCAACTGGGTGGTTACCCCCGGGATGGGGTCTTCACGGGCAGGATAGATGGGAAGCAACGTGACCGTGTCAGCAAGGGAGACCGCATCAGCGAAGCCGTGCGCGAAATCTCGCGTCCGGGAGAATAGATGCGGCTGGAACACAGCGTGCACGCGCCCCTCGCCTGCAACATCGCGGGCCGCGCCAAGGGCCGCGGTCACCTCCGTTGGGTGATGCGCGTAATCGTCATACACGCGAACGCCTCGCGCCTGTCCCTTGTAATCGAAACGGCGAGAGGCCCCCTGGAACTCTGAAAGCGCATCCGCGCACGCCTGCGGTTCGAAGCCGAGCAGAACACCCACCGAGATCGCGGCCACCGCATTCAAAACATTGTGCGCACCAGGAAACGGTAGATCCAGCTGGGCCACACCACTTGGCGTTGTGACCTTAGCCGTGGCACCAATCCCGTGAGGTTGCATGCGGGAAACACGCACATCGGCGTCAGAGGTGAAACCGTAGCCAACCACTTTCGGGCCATGTCCAGAAGCCGAAACCTTAGCCGCAAGCTCGGCGCCGCCAGCGTCATCCAGGCACACCACCACAGCGCCGCCTTCCGGAACGCGCTGAACATGCTTTTCGAAAGCCTCCGCAACAGCCTCAGCGGTCCCATAATGGTCCAGGTGATCCGGCTCAATATTTGTCACCACAGCGATGCGCGGCTCATAGTTCAAGAAAGAGCCATCCGACTCATCAGCCTCAGCAACGAAAATATCGCTGCCTCCGGCGGCCGCGTTCGTTCCCAAACCACCCACCGTGGCACCCACCGCAAAAGAAGGGTCAGCGCCCAACGTGGACAGCATCGTCGTGATCATCGAGCTCGTGGTGGTCTTACCGTGCGTACCGGCAACCGTGACCGACCTGCGGCCCTTCATAACCAACGCGAGCCCCTCGGAACGATGCAGAACGCGCACGCCAGCCTCACGCGCGGCAACCAGCTCAGGGTTATCCTCACGAATCGCAGAGGACATCACGATCGTGTCCACACCATCAACGTGCTTGGGCTTGAAACCAACGAACGTACGTGCACCGGCGGCCTCAAGCTCATCCAGAACCGGCAGATCCTTCGCATCCGTCCCGGAAACCTCCACGCCCGCAGCAAGATACAGCCGCGCAACCGCAGAAACCCCCACACCTCCAATGCCCAAGAAGTGAACCCGACCCAAATCAGACAGATTCAGCTCGTCAACAGTTCGCTGTGTGGAACGGGTATCAGAACCCGAAGCATTCATGGTGTGGTTCCTCCACTCACGGCCCCTCAATCCACAATGGCTAAGAGGCCTCGAAACAATTTTGAGATGCCTAACTTCACTGAGAAGAACGCTGGGAAGCGTGCTGTGAAGCAATATCGACAATGGTTCTCGCCATCGTCTGCGCCGCGTCAGTAATACCAACGGTAGCCGCCGCGATACCCATCCGCTCAAGACGCACCGGATCATCGAACAGAGCCATCACGTTCTCAATCAGCCAGCCGCTAGTGAGCTCGGCATCCTCAACCATGAGAGCCGCATGGGCATCAACTAGAACTTTACCGTTGAGCGCCTGCTCACCGTTACCCACCGGCAACGGAACCAAAATACCCGGCAATCCCGCGGCCGCGACCTCACTCACCGTGCCAGCGCCGGCACGGCACACGATCACATCCGCGGCCTCATACGCCCGCTCCATCGCATCCACGTAAGCGAGCTGAACGTACGCGGCACCATCAGTGGCGCCTTGAGCCTCAATACCCTTACCCACACCAGTGATGTGCAGAACCTGCACCCCACGGCGCGTCAGCTCCTCAACAGCACCAGCCAAAGCCCTATTGAGATTCACAGCCCCCAAAGACCCGCCGGTAACCAACAGCGTTGGCGCCTCCGGATCCAAACCGAAACCACGCCGAGCCTCAGCCGCGCCCCCTGCACGGTCCAGATTCGCGATCGCCTCCCGCATCGGCATCCCCACATGCCTAGCGTCAGCGATCTTCGTCTCAGCGAAAGCCGTACCAACAAACGCGGCCTTCTTCGCGCCCATCTTATTGGCCATCCCCGCACGAATATTCGCCTCGTGGATCACCACCGGAACCTTAGCCTTGAACGCAGCCTTATACATCGGCGGGCACACATACCCACCCACACCGACCACCACATCGGCATCAACGCGACGCAGAATCTCCGCGGCACGGCGGCCAGCATCAAGATACTTACGCGGAAACTGCAGTGCCGCCTTATTCAGCCGCCGCGGCATCGGAGCCTTAGGGATCAACTCCAATTCGAAACCCGCATCGGGAACCAAGCGGCTCTCGAGCCCCTCCTCGGTACCCACTACCGTGATCCGTGCATCAGGGTGCATCCGGCGAACCGCACGAGCCATCGCCAACAACGGCGAAACATGGCCGGCAGAACCGCCACCCGCAAACACAATAGAAAGCTCAGAACTCACGCCTGACCCCTTCTCGCCCAACGCTAAACTCCGTCCTTCTCACTAGCGTCAGTTACAGCAACGCTATGTACAACAGCCTCACTACCGTCAGCGTCTTCCTCAGCCGCTGAGGCAGCTACAAACTTTGCACGCTGAGAAGCCATAATCTCAGTCCGTGCAATGTTCAACACCAATCCCACGCCAATCAACGTAGACAAAAGTGCCGAACCACCATAAGAAATAAACGGCAACGGGACACCGATCACCGGAAGCATCCCAGAAACCATCCCGATATTCACGAAAGCCTGGAAGCCGATCCACGCCATCACGCCGCCACACACAACCCGCGAAAACAGCGAATCCCCCCGGAAACCGATCCGGTAGATACACACGATCATCACCATGAACGCCGCGATAATCGTGAGCGTGCCCCACAAACCGATCTCTTCACCGATGATCGCCACAATGAAGTCATTCTGCGCTTCCGGGATGTAGCTCCACTTCAAACGCGACTGGCCTAAGCCCACGCCCGTCCAGCCGCCAGAAGCCAACGCGAAACGGCCCTGCAACGCCTGGAACCCAATCCCCTGCGCATCGTCCTCTGCGCCCTGACCCGCGAAAGACAAGATGCGCATCATACGGTTTGGGCTAGCAAAAACAGCGACCACCGTCATCGCAAGCCCCGCAGCCCCAAGCAAACCCATGACACGCCACGGAGCGCCCGAAACCAGGTACATCACCGCGAGGATCCCGGCGAGCACCAGTACCTGCCCGAGGTCCCGCCCCAGCAGCACCAAAGCAATCGCCATGCCCACCACCACAGCAACCGGAACCAGTGCATGCATCGGCTGATCCATCACACGACGTTTACGCTCAAACATCGTGCCGGCGAACAGAACCATGACAGGTTTGAGCATCTCAGACGGTTGCAAGGTCACCGGACCAAACTGGAGCCAGTTCTTATTACCGTTGACATTGACACCGATCACCAGAACCAACGCCAGCAACCCGAGCATCCCGATCATCGCAATCCACGCCAGACGCTTCAGCCACGCGGTCGGCATCGCCATCATCACGAACATGCCCACGATGCCCATCACACCGAAGGTCGCCTGTTTGATGAACAGCGAATACGGGTCGCGGTCAGCGGACACGAACTCGACGGCCGAGGAGGACAGCACCATCACGAAACCGAACGCCGTCAGCAACAGTGTGGAAGCGATCAAGACATAGACCGTGGTGCGCAGGCCCGCGGCGTCTGTGAGTTCGATGCGGCGCATCTGGCGGCGAAGGAACCCTCTACGTGGCTTAGCGGTGGCCATGGGTACCTCCTGCAGTTCTCCGGTATGGTGCCTCATCCGATGGTTGCTGTGCACGGCCGGTGGCCTTGCTCAGCTGGTTGCCTGTGTGTCAGCGCTCGGCGGTTTATTCGGGTGATTTACCGAGTGCCTCAGCGACAGCCTTCGCGAACGCGTGGCCGCGGGCCGCATAGGAGGCGAACTGATCCATGGACGCCGATGCTGGCGCGAGCAGGACGGTGTCGCCTTCCTGTGCAACGCTGAGCGCGTGGCTGACAGCTTGCTTCATGACGGCCTCACCAAGTTCTGGTGTGACCTTATTAGGCTTACCAGTTTCTCCCACCTGGGTCCGAAGAACGGGGACGTTGGGCGCGTGTTGAGTGAGAGCTTCCTCAAGTGCGCTCGTATCAGTGCCGATCAACACCACTGCCCGAAGGTGGTGGCTGTGCTGCTGAACAAGTTCGTGGTACTCAACGCCCTTGGCTAATCCGCCAGCTACCCACACCACGCTCGGATACGCAGCCAGTGCCGCGTGAGCTGCATGCGGATTGGTTGCTTTAGAGTCATCGATCCACGTGACACCATCAGCTTCGGCGATCGTCTGGATGCGGTGCTCACCACGGTCATAGGCCCTCAAGCCAGCGGCAACACCTTCGGCGTTGATACCGGCAGCACGCGTCAGTGCCGCGGCAGCCAACGCGTTCGCGACAGTGTGATGGGCTGGACGCGGCCCCAGATCAGATAGCTGCGCAAGCTCTTGGGCCTGCGTGCGGCGCTCCGCGATATAGGCGCGGTCCACCAGCAGGTCCTCAACCACACCAAGCATCGAAACGGCCGGGCTCTGAGTTGTGAAGCCAATCCCCCGGCACCCTTCAACCACATCGGCTTCTTCAACCATCGCAAGCGTAACCGGATCTTCCGCGTTGAAGATCGCCGCGATCTTGGTGCGCTCATAGATTTTGGCTTTATCGGCCTTGTACTGTTCAAAACCGCCGTGCCAATCGACGTGATCCTCAGCGATGTTGAGCACCGTGGATGCCAGCGGAGAGATCGAATACGTATGGTGTAGCTGGAAGCTGGAAAGCTCAACCACCAAAACGTCATAGCCTTGCGGGTCCCGGATTGCATCCAAGACCGGCGTTCCAACGTTGCCGACCGCGATCGCACGGAAACCGTCCTGACGTAGCATCTCCGCTGCCATCGTCACGGTCGTGGTCTTACCGTTGGTGCCGGTCACGCACAACCATTCCGCTGGTTCGGCCAACTCGCGGCCATCGCGTACACGCCACGCAAGCTCAATCTCGCTCCACACAGGAACCCCGGCTTCGCGCGCCTGAACCAGCAACGGGTGGCTCGGCCGCCAACCTGGGGAAACGATCACAAGATCAGGTTGTTCACCATCGACCGCAGGCATGGCCTCGACGTGCTCGGTACCGAGTTCAACCGATACCGCACCAACAATTTCCAGGGTCTGCTTGCGTTCGCGGTTGTATTCGTTATCAACACCATCGACGACAGCGACCTTCGCGCCGAGTTCAACCAAAGTGTCAGCGGCTGCGAAACCACTCGCGCCGATGCCGGCTACAACAACACGCAGCCCGCCCCAATCGGCACCCCACGAATCGAGGTGTTCAAGTCCTCCCAGCATGGGTAGCTGCTTGGTCATACTCTCACCAGCCAGTCCAGATAGAACAAGCACAAGCCCGCGATCACGAACAGGCCGCCCAAGATCCAGAAACGCACCACAACGGTGACCTCTTGCCACCCCTTGAGCTCAAAGTGGTGCTGGAGTGGAGCCATGAGGAACACGCGTTTGCCACCGGAGAGTTTGAAGTAGCCGACCTGGATGATCACGGACAGTGAGATCAGCACGAACATGCCCGCAATCACGATCAGTAGCAACTGGGTGCGGCCCAGGATTGCGAACGCCGCTACAGCGCCACCGAGCGCGAGCGAGCCGGTGTCGCCCATGAAGATGCGTGCGGGTTTGGTGTTCCACCACAAGAAACCAACGAGCGCACCGATCAGGATCACAGCCCAGATCGCAAGATCCATAGGGTCGCGGACTTCGTAGCATCCCCCCGCCATGGCGCGATGCGTGCCGCAGCTTTGGGTTTCCTGCCACAACCCGATGAGAGCGTACGCTGAGAACACGAAGATCGAAATACCTGTCGCCAAGCCGTCGAGGCCATCAGTCAGGTTTACGCCGTTGGTGGTTGCGGTTGCGATCAAGTTAGCCCAGATCACGAACAGGACCCCGCCGAAGATAGGGCCTGCAAAGCTCAAATCAAGCCACGGGATATCGCGTGCCGCGGAGATCATCATGGAGCCAGGCGTGCGGCCCTGCTCATCCGGGAACATGAGCGCAAGCACCGCGAAAGACACGCCCACGATGCCCTGGCCGAGGATCTTCTGCCACGGGGTTAGCCCGAGCGAACGTTCCTGCCGGATCTTCGCGTAATCGTCAAAGAAACCGACCATGCCCATCCCGGCCATGAGCAACAGCAGCAAGAGGCCCGATGCGGTTGGTCCCGCGGTCGGCGAACCCAACAGCGCCAGAATCAGGTGAGTCAGGAAGTACGCGAGGATCGCGGCCGTCACGAACACGGCGCCGCCCATCGTGGGGGTTCCGCGTTTGGACATGTGGCTTTGCGGGCCGTCTTCGCGCACGAACTGCCCATAGCCGCGGCGAGTCAGCAAACGGATGAACAGCGGGGTGCCTGCGAAGGAAATGATGAGGGCTATGACGCCACCGAGTACGAGTCCGAGCATGTATCAGCCCTCCCGTGTCTGCTCAGCGTTAGCGAATTTTTCACCGAACCAGCGTAGTCCTGCCCCGTTCGAGGATTTGAAGAGCACGACGTCGCCTGGCTGGACGTTATCGTTGAGGAAAGTTTCGGCTTCCTCAGTGGTTTCGAACCAGTATGCCTCTTCACCCCACGAGCCTTCCTGGACCGCTGCGGAGTGGATCGGTTTAGCGCCGCGGCCCACAACCACCGTTTTAGAGATGTTGAGGCGTACCGCCATGCGGCCGAGCCGGTCGTGTTCGGTGATGGAGTCTTCGCCGAGTTCGAGCATCTCCCCCAGCACGGCCCACGTGCGGCGGGGCTCGCTGTGCGGGTTTCCACGTTCGATCTCAGCGAGCAGCTGAAGGGCTGCCATCATGGATTCCGGGTTGGCGTTGTAGGCGTCGTTGATGACGGTGACGCCGTCTGCGCGGTCAGTGCGTTCCATCCGGTGCCGTGAGATTGCCCCGAGCCCGGAGAGAGTGTCTGCGATCAGCCCGGATTCGATCCCGGCCGCGCTGGCGGCGGTCGCCGCGGCCAAAACGTTGGCTACGTGGTGACGGCCAACTAGGCCAGAGGTGACTTGCCGGACGGAGCCGTCTGGGAACGTGAGGGCGACGACGGGGTGTCCGCTACCATCCAGGTGCACGTTGGTTCCGTAGACGGCACCAGCGATGTTGTCCTCGCTGTCTCCAGCAGCGCCGAGGGATGCGGTTGCTGGGTCGCTTTCGGTGAAAGCCCAGACGGGTGCGTGTGCGGCTTCGCGCATGTTCCACACCGTGGAATCGTCCTTATTGAGCACCACAGCGCCCTCAGGGCCGACCGCTTCAACGAGCTCACGTTTGGTGAGAGCGATGTTTTCGATGCCGCCGAACTCGCCCACGTGGGCGGTGCCGACCATGAGGACCACGCCGATATCTGGTTTGACGATGTCTGCGAGGTAGGCGATGTTCCCGCGCTGGGTGGCCCCCATTTCGGCGACCAGGTACCGGGTATCTTCCGTCATCTCGAAGACGGTGAGCGGCAAACCTACCTCGCCGTTATAGGAGCCTTGCGGAACCACGGTGGGTCCTTTATGGCTCAAAATAGCGCCTAGGAGGTCTTTAGTGGTGGTTTTGCCTGCGGAGCCGGTGATACCGATCACGGTGAGCTCACCGTGATCGCGGACCGTTTCAACCACGTGGCGGGCAAGCACACCCATCGCGTCAACAACGTTGTTGACGATGACCATCGGCAACGGCTGACCTGCGGCGTCGGTGACTTCGCGTTCCCCGAGGACCGCTACCGCGCCGTCGCCGATGGCGCTTGCAGCGAATTCGTGTCCGTCGGTCCTCTCCCCTGGCTTCGCTACGAACAGCGCGCCGGGGGTGACCTCGCGGGAATCGGTCGTGAGTGAACTGACGTGCGCGTCAGTATTCACCGGGCCGTACAGGCGGCCTCCGGTGACTTCGGCAAGTTGGGAAATGGTGAGAGTGATCATTGTTCTGTGGACTGACTCTACTCGGTCTTGCTGGTTTGTTGCACGAGTGCGGCTCTTGCCTCTTCACGGTCGTCGATGGGGACCATGATTCCGCTGACTTCCTGGGCGGTTTCATGCCCGCGGCCGGCAAGCAACACAACGTCGTTTTCCTGGGCCATCTGGATGGCTTGGTGAATGGCTGTGGCACGTGGCGCGGCTTCGATGACCCTCGCGCCGGTGCGTGCGGCCGCTTGCTGCGCCCCTTCGATGACGGCGGCGCGGATGGTTGCCGGGTCTTCATCGTGCGGATCGTCATCGCTGACGATCACGATGTCAGCGTTTTCTGCTGCGATGCGGCCCATGATGGGGCGTTTGAGTTGATCGCGTTCCCCGGTTGCACCGAAGACTACGATCACTCGGCCTTCTTGCGTGCGCACGGATGCGAGCGCTCGTTCAAGCGCGTCAGGGTTGTGAGCGAAATCGACGATTACAGCGGGGCGGGTTGAGACGACCTCCATGCGCCCAGGGACGCTCGGGGTCAGCGGGGATGGCTCGGCAGCTATTGCTTCTTGTAGCTTGGCCGCCGGAACGCCAGAGGCGATAACCATAACCAACGCGAGCGCTGCGTTGGCGACGTTGAATTCACCTGGCATGTCCACGTGGGCGTCCAGGGTTTGGGGCACACCGGCATCGTCAGCTGGGCCTGTGAGCGTGAAACGGTAGCCGAGGTGCTCACGGCGGATATTTGTCACGTTCCAGTCGGCTTCCGCACCGTCCTTGGTTTCAGTAGCGTTCACCGAGAGGGTTTGCACCGGGATGCTCGCGGTTTCAGCGAGTTTCTTACCCCACTCATCGTCTACGAGCACAACCCCGCGACGCGCGTGTTGGGGGGTGAACAGCTCGGCTTTGACGTTGAAGTATTCCTCCATGGAGCCGTGTAAGTCCAGGTGGTCTTGGGTGAGGTTGGTGAACCCCACAACGTCGTAGAGCAGCCCACTGATGCGGTGAAATTCGATCGCGTGGGAAGAGACCTCCATCGCGATGGTGTCCACACCGGATTCGCCCATACGGGCCCGCAAAGAATGCAGCTGGGTCGCTTCTGGAGTGGTGAGTTTAGCCTCGATGGTCTCGGTTCCGGACTGGATTTCGATGGTCCCGATGAGCCCGGTGTGGTGCCCAAGTGCGGTGAGGAGGGAGCGCACCATGTAGGTTGTGGTGGTTTTGCCGTTGGTTCCGGTAACACCGATGAGGGCTGGCAGCGGCGCTGGGCTCTCACCTGAGCTGTTGGTGGATGAACTGTAGATGCTTGCGGCGAGATCCCCCAGCTGGGTGCGCAAGTTTTCGGTCACCACAACGGGTGTGCTCGTCGCGCTTGTCTGTTCAGCGCCAGCCTGCCCCGAAGCAATGATGTCTGCACCGGCGGCGTCGGTCACGATCGCGGCAGCACCGGCCTCGATTGCTTGGGCTGCGAAGCGTGCCCCGTGGGTTTTCGCCCCAGGTAGAGCCGCATAGAGGTCGGACTCCTGGACGGCACGGGAGTCAAGCGTTATCCCGGTGACTAGGGTTTCAGCTTCGGTGCTGCCGAGGGTGGCGTGTGGGAAGAGCTGTGCAAGCGTCACACCGGCTGTGTGGTTTGGCCGGAAGGCTCGTTCAGCTTGCGCCGCACTGGTGGGGGTCTCAGACACGGGTTTCCTTACCATGGATAGTTTTGTCGTTCGCCGGAGAATACTTTATATGCTTGCGACTTCGATTCCGTTGGCGCGAGCCCTCGGCTACGTACGGTGGCTTCCATGATGCGCGTGAATGTGTCCCCGACCGACCAGTCTTTCCAATTACCTTTCGGGTGGTGCATGGTCACGAGTACAAGGTACTGGGGGTCTTCGGCTGGTACCAGCCCGCCGAAGGCTTGCGAGTGTTGATCGAACTTTCCGCTGGGGCCCTGGGCCTGTGCGGTACCGGTTTTACCGGCTACCCGGTAGCCCGGCATCTTCATTGCGTACGCGGTGCCGTTGTCAACCACCGATTCCATGGTCCGCATCATGGTTTTCGAGGTTTCCGGGCTGATAACGCGGCGTTTGTCGCCGGTCGGCGCTTTAGTCTTATTACCTTCCGCGTCGACGTAATTTTCGACGATGGTCGGCGTGATTTGTTCGCCTCCGTTGGCGATGCCTTGGAACATGGATGCGGTGTTCATGGGTGAGAGCGAATAGCCTTGCCCGAACATTGTGGTGAGGCGTTGACGTTGGTCCCAGTTCTCTGAGTTCAGGAGGATCCCGGGGTTGCCGGGGCCGAGGCCTACGTCGAGGGAAGAGCCGATGCCGAGGTTCTTCATGAACTCGTAACGATCCTGATCGGTGAGCCGTTCGCCGATCATGACGGTTCCGGTGTTATAGGAGCGAGCGAAGATGCCGGCTCCAGTCATGTTAAAGGTTGCGTGCGGCATCGAGTCAGAGATGACTTCGGTACCGAACTTTTTCTTATTCGGCACTTTGAAGTTTTCCTCGGGTTTGAGTTTGCCTTGCTCATAAGCGAGCGCGAACGTCGGGACTTTACCCGTGGATCCCGGCTCGATCGCTTGGGAGATCGCTGTGGATGTACGGTAGTCGGCTTCGGTGTCGGCGGGATCGTTGGGGTCCATCGGTGTCGAGTCAGCCAACGCCAGAATGCGCCCGGTTTTAACGTCCATCACGATCGCGTTGACCCAGAGGGCGTTGAACTGCTTGCGTTTGGCCATCACGGCTTCTTGGGCGGCCCACTGGATGTCTTGGTCGATTGAGAGCTGCACGTCTTGGCCGTCAACGGCCTCTTTTTCGGCTAGTGCCGCACCGGGGATGCGGACCCCGTCTGCGGAGCGTTCATAGACGCGTTCCCCTGGGATGCCTTCGAGGTATTTCTGTTGTGAAAGCTCGATGCCGCTGGCACCTACGCCTTCCGCGTTGGTGAAGCCAAGCACTTGACCTGCGATGGGCCCGTTGGGGTATTCGCGGTGGGCGCGTTGTTCGCTGGTCATCCACGGGAACCCGACCCGTAGGACGGCTTCCCTGACTTTAGGGGTCACATTTTTCGCGATGACCGAGTACCCGTTCTTGGGTTGCCCCTCAACACCGAGCATGAGGTCGCGAACTTTATCGGGGTCTTTGCCGAGCTCGTATGCGACTTCTTCCGCGGCCTGCTGCGCGGTGATCGTTTCCCTCTTCCCCGTTTCTGGGTCTTTGCGGGTGAACTCTTCGGTGACGAGGTTCTGGTTGACGATCAGGTCGTAGCGCACTACGGACATCGCGAGGACTTCGCCCTTGCTGTCGAGGATGCGGCCGCGGACCGGGTGCAACTCCTCAGTGGTTGTGCGTGAGGAGAGCGCGTCTGCTGCGGCCTGTTTGGAGTCGATTCCTTGAACCCAGATCATGCGCCCAGCAAGCACGAGCATGAGCAAGAGGACAAGCATGAGCAGCGTCCGCATGCGGTAGACGGAGCGAACCTCGGCCGTGCTGCGTGCCATGGATGACTCCCCTCGTGTGATTAGTGTCTAGTCACCAGCGTTATCTGAGCTGGTCTGCGGACCTGGAATGCTTCCGCCATTGAGGTCCTTACCGGAAAACGGCTTGGTGTTCTTTTTATTATCCCCGGCAGCTTCTTTGGCTTTCCCCTTCTTGGAAGGGGTGTCGCTGACCTTGCCGCGCTCCCCTTTCGCATCATCACGAGCGCCCTTCTCCGCCGCGCCACTCTGAGGCGAACCCGCTTTCTCAGAGCCAGCCGCATCCGGGCTTGTCGGTGCGGGAGCCTGTGCGCCCTGGGCGGTGTTCTGTTTAGCCTTTAGTTCTTGTTGGGCGCGGGCGAGTTCGCGCTCGTTATAGTCAGGTTCGCGCGGGGCCTTGACGTGCGGGCCTTTGGCGAGATCGTTGCCCTGTTTCTTGGCTTCGGTCGCTTTGCCGTAGATCTCCTTTTTATCCACATCGATCGTGGCAGCACTTCCGGATGCGGTCATTCCCAGCTGTGCCGCGCGTGCCGCGAGGTTCTGCGGGGACTTCTTGTTGAACAGTTCACTGCTGCGTGCTTCATTGTCTTGCGTGAGCTTCTGCTCCTGCTTTTGCAGCTGCACGAGTTCGTATTGCCCTTTGGCTACCTTGACGTTGATGCCCAGAGCCGTCGCTACCGTCGCCGCCATGATCACAAGGCACAACAGGATGAAGCTCAACACTTTCTTGCGGGGCTTGTACTCGATAACCGAGAGCGGTTTCCGCGTTTCAGTGCGAACGCCCTGAGGGGTTTCGGCTACGCGAAGCTGACTCGCGGTTCCGCTGAATTCCTCGGTTTGCGGTTCCGCGTGGGCGGGTTCGGCCCTGAGCAGTGGTTGCGCGCTCATGAGTTCCTCCTAGAGCGATGGCTAAAGCGGTCTGTGTAGTGGTGGCGGCTGAGGGGTTCGCGGATGCGTTCGACCGCTCGTAGTCTTGCTGCGGCGGCACGGGAGTTTTCTTCGACTTCCCTTTCCGTCGGTTTCTCGTTGCCGCGGGTTATGAGCCGATATTGGGCTTTGTGTTCTTCGGGTTCGATGGGTAGCCCTACCGGCGCGGATGAGGTCGTTGCTTGCGCGAAGGCGTATTTAACGAGCCGGTCTTCGAGGGATTGATAGCTCATGACCACGATGCGGCCTCCGTTAGCGACGGCATCGAGGGCTGCAGGTAGCGCGGATTCAAGGACGGCCAGTTCGTTGTTGACTTCAACGCGGAGCGCTTGGAAGGTCCGTTTGGCGGGGTGTCCGCCCTTGGTTCCGCGCGGGTAGGCGTCGATGATGAGCTGGGCGAGTTGCCCGGTCGTCGTGAACGGCTCAGTTTCGCGTGTGCGCAGGATCGCGTCGATGATGCGGCGTGCATGGCGTTCTTCGCCGTAAGCCTTGAGCACGCGGGTTAGCTGCTGATGCGTGTAGGTATTGACGACCTCGGCCGCGGTGAGTTCCGCGGTGGTGTCCATGCGCATATCGAGCGGGGCGTCGTAAGAATAGGCGAATCCGCGTTCACGTTCGTCGAGTTGATACGAGGAGACACCGAGGTCGAACAGGATGCCATCGACGGCTTCGATGCCAGCGGTTTCGAGTGCCTCGTCGATGTTGTCGTAGGTGGTGTGGCACGGCACTAGCCGGTCGCTGTATTCGGTGAGGCGCTCTGATGCCATGACGAGCGCATTGGTGTCGCGGTCGATACCGATCACGTGGACGTCCGGGTTGCGTGCAAGCAACTGGTAGGTGTGGCCACCCATGCCTAGGGTTGCATCGATAACCCACGGTGTGCGGCCGGCGTCACGCGCGGCGTCGATTCCGGGTTGCAACAGATCGAGGCAGCGCTCAAGTAACACTGGGACGTGGCGCTCAGCTGCCGACTGCACGCGGCCTGATGCTGCGCCATCGAAAGCGTGGGCATTAACTGCCTGACTTCCTGCCGCGCGCTTGTTCTTTGTCACTGTATTGCCACCTCCCTACGGGGTCTGTTGCTTGTGCTGATGGTTTAGGTAGAAGTCTTGGTGTTAAAGGCCTGGTGTTGGCAATTCGCTGGTGAACATTCGTTGGTGAAGATGCTCCGAGGGGCTCGTTCCCCCACCGCGTCCCTGGCGGCTGGCCCGGCTCAGGGGAAGTTGAGTCGGGATATCCACTGGGTTTCGCGGGAGGAGAGCGCGCCCCTCGGTTTTCCGGTGTTTCTGATGCGTTGACTGGCTGGCGTGCCGGCAGGTGGATCAGAAGAATCCGGGTATCACTTCTTCATTTGTGTCTGAGAAGGAATCTTCCTGCTCAGCGAGGTAGGAGTTCCAGGCCTCGGTGTCCCAGATCTCCGCGCGGCTACCGGCGCCGATCACGGTCACGTCGCGATCGAGACCTGCGTAGGTCCGTAGCGGTTGCGGGATGGTCACGCGGCCCTGCTTGTCTGGCACCTCATCAGAGGCACCGGAGAGGAACACGCGAATGTAGTCCCGCGCTTGCTTGGAAGACATCGGGGCGGCCCGCAACTGCTCGTGGACCGCCTCGAATTCCTTCACGCTGAAAACGTAGATGCATCTTTCTTGGCCTCGGGTCAAGACGAGCCCTTTGCCCAACTCGTCACGAAACTTGGCCGGAAGAATGATGCGCCCCTTCTCATCAAGACGTGGCGTATACGTCCCAAGGAACATAACGCCACCCCTTTCCGAAAGTGGTGAGGTTCAGGGGGTCTGACTCCCTGAACTCCAGCTCGCTCCAACGCCCTCCACTTTACTCCACATCCCTCCCCCGTCAAGTGGTTTCTGGGTGTTTCATATATTTTCTGTGAATTATCTATGCCTATTTTCCCGCGAGATTACGCGGTTTTTGGCGGCAGGGGTCACGGTGGAGGATTAAAGGACGCCCAATCTACGCTGCAAGCGATAACCCTCAGTTTCACGCAGAAAGAGCGGGTATAAGCCGGCCTCAAGAGTGGCGGTGGATGGAAGTGGAGGAGGGCATTATTGAGGGTTGGGTGACACCTCAATCAACCTCCATGAGGGTTGGGTGACACCTCAACTAACCTCGCGGCAGATAGCGTCACTTTCCGGAAAGTGTTCATATCCACATGCGCCTTGTGAACGTATATGATGATTCATAGCTAAATCACAGCTTGAGGGTGTCGCGAGCACCGAAGAAGATTTCAATAAGGATTCATTGATGCGTACTCCACACAACACACGTGGGCTCAAACGTTCTGCGCGCTCGTCGTTAACTGCGCTATCTGTCATTGCTTTGACAGGTAGCTCGCTAGCGATTGCCCCTAGCTTCTTCTCCGCTGAGCCAGCCGCCACAGCGTCTGCACTCTCGGGCGGAATCCGAGATAAAGCCGGCGCTGTGGAGCAGGAGCAACAGAAGCCCTCGGACCTGTTAGCCGGCTCGTGTGAAGTTTTCGGTGGCGGCTCATCTGGCAGTCAGGCCGGTTTCACATGGACGACCCTAGAGCCAAGCCAGCACAGCGCTGATAAGACCATATGGGGCTTGAGCCTCGCGTTCGACAATTCGAAGGATCGAACGTTCGCAGCCTGGGGTTTTAGTAATTCTGGGCTCCTTAGTGGTGTCCTGGACCCCGGAACCATTTCCTCTATGGACGTCGGCCAGACTCTTTTTGGCGCTGAGGGACCGGTGACTGCTAAGGCCGATGAACAACTCGAGATCAAAGCCAGTCGTTCCCAAAGGAATCTGATCCTCAGCTCAGAACTGACCGGGGATAAGGTCAAGCAGTATGCACAGGCCGATGCTGGAAACCCCGTGCGTTATGCCTGGCAAGGAAAGTACACAAAAGATAACATTGACGGCCGCAAAGCGACTCAGGGCCAAAACGCTGGATTTACGGCTGTTGTGAATCCGTGGCCAAGCGAGAATGACAACTGCTCGCCTATTTCCGTGTCCTGGGAAAACCGGGAAAAGCTTGTGGTCACCCCGGGTGAAAAGGTCAAGGTAGGCCGCATCAGTGCCGACGCCCCATCGATGCCGCGCATGGTTGTTGAAGCCTATGACTCTCAGGGCAAGTTTATCGGCACCAGCAACACTGAAGCTTCCGGTGGCCAAGCACGTTTGCGCGTCGAAGATAACGGAGACGTGTACTTCACAATGCCTGAATACAAGGGCACGGAGCTCAACGCCCAACAGGGTGTCCGCTTCAGCGTTCTCGCCCTGCCACGCTCCGTTGAACAGCTGCAGGCTGCGATCGATGCGGACGCGGATAGTTACGGGCAGGCTTTCCAGGAATCCAATGCTCTGCCCCGATACAACAAAGCCAACGTCATCGACTCACACCAGTGGAGTCTCGACGATACCCAGTTCCATGACCCGAAATATGACAAGCGTGATGCCTCGATCATCTCTGGTGTTGAAAGTCCTCAAGGCCCGCTGGCTAAAGATCGCCAGTCAGTGACCTTCACCCAGGTACCGGACCTGATCAAGGACCTGGTGAAGAAGAAAGAAGACGGCGGTTTCGAAGCCGATGTCGAGCTTGATGAGAAGTACGTTTATGAAGGCTGGGACGCAACCCTGGACCCGGAAACCTATAACGTCACCGTCACGGCACCGAAGAATCCAATGCCGGGCACGTTCGCGCAGCCGCGGGTTGTGATCACCTACTCCAACGGCTCGAAAGACGAGCTTCCGTTGCTGGTAGTTGTTGAACCGAACAACACGCAGGTAACGGACCTGGTCAAGCCTGCTATTGCACCAGGTAAGCCGAACCAGGACATCGATTCCCAGATCAAGACCAAGGCCATCATGAAGGGCCACAAGGCTGTGGCGCCGGCCAAGTACGAGGTCGACGATTCCTCTGTGCCTTCGGGCTGGACCGTGACCGTGGACAAGAACGGCAAGGTCACTGCGAAAGCTGACGACACCGTCCCGCTGGGAACCGTGATCTCCCCGAAGGTCAAGGCCACCTACCCGGACCACACCACCGACGAGGTCGAGGTGCAGTTCCAGGTTGTCAACCACATCAAGGTCCCGACCTACGGCACGGAAACCAAGAAGCCTGGCGAGAAAGCCAGCTTGAAGCCAACCCTGCCCGAGAAGGGTCTAAGCGGTAAGGAAAGCGACGAGGCACCAAGCCGTTACACCTTCGAAGACGGCACAACCACGCTCTCCAAGAACGGTTGGACCGTCACGATCGATGAGAACACGGGCGAGATCAGCACCGAGGTCCCGAGGGACGCAGAGCCAGGCGACCAGCTGGACATCCCTGTTCTGGCCCACTACGCATCGGGCGCTAAGCCTCAGGAAGCAACCGCTACGGTCTTTGTCATCAAGGGTGATGACATCCCGACCTACACCGTGGAATCCACCGGCCCCGGTAACTCTGTGGACCACCAGGTCAGCAACGCGCCGAAGGGCTCGACGTTCTCCTTCGGTAAGGACGGGGACCAGCCGATCCTCGAACAGGAAGTTGACGGCTGGAAGTACACGATCAACCCGGACACAGGAGTGGTCACCGCGACCCCTCCTGCCGATTCCAAGCCAGGTGATCAGAAGACCATCAACGTCACCGTTGAGGCCCCAGACGGCTCTTCCCCGAAAGTGCCAGTCACCACGGTGGTCAATTTGAGCAACAACTGGGAAGCTGAACCGTCATATCCGGCGGAGACGGTCTACCCGGGCGGTACCGCGAAGTTGCCGGTCACGATTGATAAGCCGGATCATGTGAAGGTCGCCAAGGAGAACCCGTTCACGGTGGGTGATGTTCCTGCAGGCTGGACTGTCACGGTTGATGACAACGGCACGATCACCGCGACCGCGCCGGAGGATGCGAAGGCCGGAGACGAGGCGAAGATCCCCGTCACGGTGACCTACGCGGATGGCTCGAAGGACACCGCGGTTGCCGTGGTCAAGGTTGTGAACGTGCCGACGCGTGAGGTTCCGTTCAAGGTCGAATACAAGTACGACGACACGCTGCCTGCTGGCGAGTACAAGGTTGATACCGAGGGCAAGCCGGGTAAGGAGAAGCAGAACAAGGACGGCACGTGGGAGCGCATTGAAGAACCTGTCAACGAGGTTGTTCGAGTTGGCACTAAGCCTGCCGAAAGCGCGAAGGACGTGACGTGGACCGTACCGATCCCGTTCCCTACTGAGGTTCGTGAGAACCCTGACCTGGCGCCGGGCGAAACCAAGGTTGTCCAGGAAGGTGAGGACGGCGAGAAGACGTTCACCGCTAAGTTCACCGCTAAGGGTGATCAGGCCGATGTGGTCGAGGAGAAGACCACTAAGGAACCTGTCCCCCGCATTATCGAATACGGGCCTCGCCTGGGTACCCAGGAGTTGGTCACCACGGTGAAGAAGCCGGTTCCGTTCGAGACGGAGGTCGTGCTCGATGACACCCTCGAAGCCGGCAAGCAACTGGTCGAGCAAGAAGGCAAGCTCGGCGAGGACACCGTGACCTCGACGCAGAAGCTGGTTGACGGTAAACCATCCGGTGAACCTGTTGTTGAAACCAAGCGCACCGCGGAGCCGGTCAAACAGATCATCCGTGTAGGCACCAAATGCGATTGCGAGGACCCGTCGGACGGGCCAACCGAAGAACCGAGTGAAAAGCCGAGTGATACGCCATCTGAGGAACCAAGCGAGGACCCGTCGGACGAGCCAACCGAGGAGCCGACTGAGGGCCCGAGCGATACGCCATCTGAGGAACCAAGCGAGGCCCCTTCCGAGGAACCAAGCGAGGCTCCAAGCGCGGCGCCGAGCGAATCGCCAAGCGAATCGCCAAGCGAA
>NZ_KV788977.1:279615-352678 GCF_001807395.1 Arthrobacter sp. HMSC06H05
CGAATCGCCAAGCGAATCGCCAAGCGAATCTCCTTCTGAGAAGCCGAGCGAGACTCCGAGCGACGGTCCAAGCGAAGGCCCTAGCGCCCCGGGCGGTGGAGACGGCGGTGACGGCGGTAAGCCGGGCCAGCCAGACAACCCAGCTCAACCAGACAACCCAGCTCAACCTGACTCCCCGGGCCAGCCTGATACGCCGGGTGAGTCTGATACGCCGGGTGGTTCGTCGTTGGCGCGTACCGGTATCGGCGTTGAAGGGGCGCTGGCTTCGGTTGCTCTACTGATGCTGGGTGGCGTCAGCCTGCTGGTTTTGCGTCGGCGCGCATCGTAGCGGTGAGATGCCCTGGCGCGCTTAGAGGGCGTTGCTTGGTGGCTGTTTGCTCGCGATGAAGGCTGGGACTACGGAGGATACGAGTCCGGCTACAACCCCGAGGCCTAAGCCTACGGGTACAAGCCACGGCTCTACTTGTGGTTTCCAGCCTTGCGCGGCAGACACCGCCACAACCCCGAGGACGCCCGCGAGTGCGCCTACCGCCCCGCCGATGAAACCGATCATTACGCCTTCGGTTACGAACCGTGCCGCGATTCCTTTTCGTGTGGTGCCCAAAGCTCGCCGCAGGGCGATTTCTGGGGCTCGGGAGAGCACGGTGAGGTACATCGAGGTTGATGCGCTCACAGCTGCGAGAATCAGTAGGGTTGCCGCCATGATCCCGACCAGCGCATCGAGGTCTGTTGAGACGCCCATGCGGAGGTTTCGTAGGTCTGCGACGGTCTGGACTCTGTAGCTGCCTGGGTCTGCGGCGTTCAACTGCATCGGTACGGCTTCTGCGAGCGCGGCTGGGAAGCCTTTATCTGTACGCATCACTAATTGCGGTTGCCCCAGGTGCAGTTGAGGGGCCAGAGACAACGGAACCAGCACGGCGTTGCTCAAGCCTGGGCGGCGTTCACCGGTTGTGAAGGAATCCACGACGGTCAAACGGTGGCCTCCCACCACCACCGTGCCGCCGGCTTCGCTGCCGGGCAGTTGCAGGGCTTCATGCGCATCGGGCCCGACGACCGCCACCGAGGTCACAGCAGGCATCCCGAAAAGATCAGCCGTGTGTTCCTTACCTAGGGTGAGGTCTTGGGTTTCGAAGAATTGGTCGTCAACGGCGATGATCTGCAGTCCCCCGCTGACGTTCACGTCTCCTGGTTCCACCCGGTATAGGCCGGTGGATTCGGTGGGTAGCTGGATCATGCGGGTCACCCTCTGCACGTGCGGGAGCTGCCTGAGTCGATGTTGATCCTGTGCGAGGTTCTTCTCTAGTTCCTCGCGTGCGTAGTCTGGGGTGGAGATCCACACTTCGTCGAACGCTGCGGCTTCGAGGCGTTCGTTGATCTGTACTGCGGCTGTCTGGCTGATCCCGACTGATGCGATCAATCCGCCGATGCCTAGAGCGAAAGCCAACACCAGGAACGCTGTGCGGATCCCGCGTAGCAGCACTTCGGTGAGGGATTCGGCCAGCACGTCAGCGACGCGTGTTCGTAGCGGCCCCTTGCGTGGTTTGGTTACAGATTCGTTAGCGGCGGCTGGTGTGGACTCGGCGGCGCCGGTGTCTTCGGCGATCCGGCCATCCACGATGCGGATGACGCGGTGGGCGCGGGCCGCTACGTCTTCGTCGTGGGTGATGACGATGAGCGTGGCGCCGTGTTCCCGCGCGCGCTCAAGGTCTGCGAGCACCGCCATGCCTGATGCGGTATCGAGTGCACCTGTCGGTTCGTCAGCGAGCACCAGTTCCGGCTGGGGTGCCAGGGCGCGCGCAACGGCGAGGCGCTGCCTTTCACCGCCTGAGAGCACACCCGCTTTATAGGTTGCGCGGTCTGCGATGCCGAGGCTGTTCATCGCTTCATATGCGATCTCTGACCGTTCCTGCAGGGGTACTGCGTGTGGAACCATTCCTAGGGCCGCGTTGGATAGCGCGTCCAGGTGAGGCAGCACGTGTGAGGCTTGGAAAACGAAGCCGATGCTTTCGGCACGTAGTTGGTCGCGGTCTTTTTCCGTTGCACTTGTAAGGTCCTTGCCTGCGAACGTGTATGAGCCTTCATTCGGGGCATCGAGCAAACCGAGGATCTGCAGGAGTGTGCTCTTACCCGCCCCTGAGGGGCCCACGATGGCGACGTATTCTCCCGCGTCAATGTCTAGGTCTACGTCGAAGATACCGGCGGTGCTGTCCGGGCCGTATTGGCGGGTTACCCCGCGCATCTGAATGAGTCTTTGGCGTTCCATCAAAGCACCACGGTGTCACCAACGGCCAGATCGTCTGATTCAACCGCGGCCCATCCGGCGGCAGTCTTCCCCACCGTGACCTTGACGCGGCGCGGCTCGGATGTGCTGCCTGCGCCCTGCTTGTCAGCGCCCCGACTATCTGAGCCTTGTTTATCAGCGCCCTGCTTGTCTGAGCCTTGTTTGTCAGCGCCCTGACCGTTGTCGTGTTTCGGTTCTGAGCCCGATCCCGTGCTTTGGACGAGGACATAGTCTCCGTCGGCATCGTGGCGTAACGCGGTGACTGGCACGGCTTTTTGCGGTTTCACTTTGGTTTTCAGGCCTACGCGAACTTGGGTCCCGTTCTGGACTTTGTCGAAGGCCTCATCTTTGGTTGTGAAGGTCACGTTATGCCCAGGGGTGCGACCTTCTGAACCGGCTTGGAACTCTCCGACGTTCTCGACTGTGCCCGCGAACGTGTCAGCGTCGGCGGTGATGTGGACTTCCGTGCCTTTGCTGAGTTGCTCGGCTTCTACAGCGTTGACGTGCGCGCTGATGCTCCGCCTGCCAACCCGCACCTTCGCCAGCGGCTGCTCAGGCCCAACAGTGGATGCGACAGCGGCGACGCTCAGTACGGTTCCGCCTTTACCGTCGATGGCGGCGAAAGCGGAGACCGGGATATAGGGTTGCGTGCGCGGCGCGGGTGCTGCGTTCGTTTCGCCCTCTTCCGATGAGCCCTCGCCCGAGGCGCCATCTGAGCCAGGTTCTGCCGGGGTAGATTCCGGTGGTGGCTCGATCTCGCGTTGCGGTAGTGCATATCCGGCGCGTTGGAACATACCCGTTACGGCTTGGATGGTCGCGGAGTCTACGACGCCCGTGATCTGTACCGTGTACCCGGAGTTTTGGAGGGATTCTTGGAACGCTACGACGTCGTCGCCCCTATCTCCAGCGGCTAGGTCACGGTAGAGAGGTAGCTTCCCCTGCATCGCGAACACCGGTGTTCCAGCCACGGATCCAAGGAGCTGGCCGGCAACAACATCGTCGCCCTTCTTCAACGCTTGCTTGGTGACGGTGGCGGTTTCAGGAAGGACAGAAGGCACAATATTCTTCGTTTTGCCTTCGCCTACCGTGCCTAAGATGACCGTGTCAGGCACGATGGCCCGCTGTTCAACCACCGCGGTGGCCTGGATTCTTTCATCCGAGACTGTGGCGACCGAGTTTTTCGGGGCTGTGAGTGTACCGATGAAAAACGCTGCAACAACCGCACCGATCACCACCACAGTGATAATCAGGGTACGCACGGGGAAAGCCACCCGTGAAAGATGCGGTGCTCCGGCTTTCCTCATGCGTAAACACCTTTCTACTGTGGGTCAGATCTACTGTGGGCCAGAGTTAGCCATTCCGTGCAGTATATTCGCGGGCCGCAGACAAGACGCGGTCCTTTGCTTCTTTAGCTGCTTTAAGTTCAGCCTCATGTTTGTCGATGAGCGGCTGCTGATAAGAGGCCACAAGATCGCCTAGGCGTTGGCTTGTTGAGGTCTGGTTATTGCAGCGGGCCTCAATGCTGGCAAGCCGGATGCTTTCCTTCGAGGTTTGAGCGCCTTCAGACTCTAGAAGTTTCTTAGTTTCAACGGACGCCCACTGTTCAGAGTTTTTCGGAGCGGTGAGCCCCGCATCCGTGATGCACTGAGACCACTCCTCGTGGACTCGCTTCCACTCCTCATCCTTAACCGCAGCGTTGAAAGCCTGAGTGCTCAGCTCCTCAGCCCGAGCGGAGGCTTCCTGGTCAATGTCTCTGAGGCCCTCCGTTTCAGAGTCTTCTTCAAAGGCCGTTTGACATTCATCGTAGGCTTCTTCCCAGGCTTTACCTCCCGCTGTCTCCTCTTCTTGCCAGGTCTTGTCTACGCTGCTGGGCATGGATCCCCAACCGTATTGGGCAGCGAATTTCTCGTCCCACATACCGAATGTTCGGTCATCTATGATCGCGTTTTCAGGACCAACAGCTGAGAACTTTTGGCCCTTCTTAGCCATGCATTTCGAGGTGAAGATACGGTTAGCTTGGTCTACCAAGGCTTGATCTGCAGGGTCGTCGTTCTGCAGATATGCAGAGAACGGTGTGAGGATCTGGGAAGACTGTCGGTCAAGTTTTGCCCGCGCGTCCGGATCCCTAGCTTCGGTACTAGCTTCCGGCCCGCCGCACGCCGCAAGCGATGCGCCTAAGAACACGGTAGCGAAACCGACCAACAGCTTCTTCCCAGATTTCATCATGACTGTTCCGCCTTTGGAAGCAGTGATCCCTCACGGGATTCGGTTGTTAATTAGCATCAGCATAGACGCAAAAAAATCTTCTCCTACTTTCAACACGAAAAACTTTTCAGTGCACAATTCTTAGCGCCACGGGGGCGGTTTACGGTGCGTGTATGAGACAGGTTTGAACATAGAAAAGGTGGGTTCGAAAGCTATGTTCGAACCCACCTGAGAATCTCTGGCGTCTGGTGTTGGGAGCCTGCCGCCTAGCGCCTGAGGTTGAGAGTTGGCGCTTAGTTTTGGTTGTGGCGGTTGTCCCAGTCTTTTTCAAGCCGCGCCATCAGGCTTTCGCCTCGCCGTTTAGTTGGCTGGCTGGGGCTTTCTGTGGTGACTTCTTGTTCAGTCTTTCGCATTGCGAGTGCGGCACCGGCGACCATGATCCCGAACCCTGCGATCCCCATGATCACGGTCACGATCAGCCCTGCGCTGATGCCGATACCGAGCAGGAGGAGGCCCAAGCCAGCGAATGCGATCAGCGCACCGAGCGCGATGTTGCGGGTGCTCAGCTTATTCTGCGGCGTCTGTTCAACGCGGCGCATTGTGCTCGAAAACTGTGGATCTGCGTGGAGTTGCTTCTCCATCTCAGCGAGCATGCGGCGCTCACTCTCAGATAAACCCACTGCTTCCCCCTTCTTCGGACCACTCCTGGATTCCCATTGTACGCAGGCGGGCGCTAACAGTTCGAGCCGACTTCCTATCCGCCGCTACGCTTTTCTTCACCTTCACCCCCTCTCAATAACGATGCGGGGCGCACGCTGTCCTTGAAACGCGCGTTGATCGCGTCCATCGTTTTCTCCGCTTGCGAACCCGCAGCCCGTGCCGCAGGTCCCGCATGCTCTCTCCCGCTACGTTGTTGTATCCCACTGCGTCCGGTCGCGTTGCCTTCACTGCCACCGTGTTCACGCCCGCTGTGGTCGCTGAATGCTTCTTCCCATTCGAACATGAGTTGTTCACCTTCCCATTCCGAGGCGAACTCCCCCGCCCGCACCCCGATCAAGCGGACGGGCTTCAACGGGCGTGGCAAAGCGGAAAGCAAGGATAGCGCCACTTCGCTCATAACTGAGGAAGAGTCAGTCGGGTCACTGAGGCGGCGTTGCCTCGAAACGGTCGTGAAATCATCCCATCGGACCTTCAAACCCACAACATAGAAACGGTGCCCGGCAGCCCGGACACGCTCAGCGACTTTGAAGGACAACTCCTTGATCCAGGTACGCAAGTGCGCTTCATCCGTGACATCAACATCGAACGTGTGTTCATGAGAAATCGACTTCTCGACCCTCTCGGTCACCACTGGGCGCGGATCGATCCCCTGCGCGAGCTTGATCAGATCCGGCCCATGCTTACCCAGCACGCGCAGCATCCGGCGCGGATCAGCCTGTGCAACATCGCCGGCGGTCATGAGCCCTTGCGAATGCAGCTTCTGCTCAGTGGCTTTACCTACCCCAAACAGCTCACCCACCGGTAACGCTTGCATAAAACCTTCAACATCTGCAGGCGTGATCGCATACACGCCGTCCGGCTTCGCTTTATCGCTAGCCATCTTCGCCAGAAACTTATTCGGCGCAAGCCCCACCGAAGCCGGCAAACCCACCGCCTGTTTGATGCGCTCCCGCGCCACCTGCGCACAATGAAACGGGTTGGCGTAGTGGCGCATCACCCCGGTGATGTCCATGAACGCCTCATCCACGCTCACCTGCTCAACCAGCGGGGTCAGATCCTTTAGAAGCTCCATGACGCGTGCCGACGCTTCACCATAGGCAGAGCGTGTGGGCGGGACAATCAACGCGTGCGGAGCCATGTTTTTGGCCTGCGCTACCGGCTGCCCCGAATGCACCCCATAGGCCCGCACATCATACGAAGCAGATAGCACCACGGCTCGCAGACTGTCTTGAGACACGATGATCGGGCGGTTCTGCAAGGTAGGGTCAAGGATCCGCTCGACCGAAACAAAGAACGCATCGATATCAACGTGAGCGATCACCCGCTCCGGCCTACGCCTCGCTTCACTCACCCGGCAACCACCTCCCATCAGTTCAGTACCTCACCTGGCCGCCCCGCTCCGCCTCGACAGGGGCGGGACAGGCCCGCGTAAGAACCGCGCGTCGCTAGAATGGTGACATGACTGATTCTACGAAGGCATCCCTGGCAGGCTTGAGCCCAGACACCTCGCCCGAGCGCATCAGCGCGCTCTTCCGCGACGCCATCGAAGAACACGTCAAAACCTTCTTTGAACAGCAACGCCAAGACCTCACCCGCGTGAGCCCCCGCACTAACGATTTGATCGATGCGATCAGCGCTCTCAGCTCAGGCGGTAAGCGGCTCCGCCCCATTTTCGCGCTGTGGGGGGCACTCGCTGCGGGAGGCAGCCCAGATGATGAACGCCTCCTCACCCTAGGCACCTCACTTGAGCTGTTCCAGGCCGCCGCGCTCATCCATGACGACATCATCGACCATTCAGACACCCGCCGCGGCCAGCCCGCGGTGCATCGCAAACTTGAGGCGCTACACCGGGACAACGGATGGAATCGGTCTGCTTCAGAGTTCGGTATTGCAGGCGCGATCCTCGCAGGTGACATCGCGCTGGCCTTGAGCGAAACCCTCTTCAACCGCGCAGAAGCCGGGCCTACTGCTCGTGAGCTCTTCGACGAGATGCGCACCCAGGTCATGGCGGGACAATACCTTGACGTCTTAGCTGAGCAAACCGGCTCCCAGCTCTCCCCGGATGAGGCGGCGGAGAACTCCTGGACGATCGTGACGTATAAAGCGGCCCGCTATTCGGCCGAAAAGCCAACCCTGCTCGGTGCCGCACTGGCCGGTGCGGATCAAGAGCTCCTCGACGGGCTGTCCGATTTCTCCCTGCCGGCAGGGCAAGCGTTCCAGTTGCGCGACGACGAACTCGGCGTATTCGGCGACCCAGCCCAAACCGGTAAGCCTGCCGGAGACGATATCCGCGAAGGCAAACGCACTCTGCTTATCGCGTTGACCCGCCAACGGATCAATACCGAACAGCAAGCCTGGCTCGAATCCGTCCTGGGCCGCGATGACCTTGATGACGCCACGATCGAGAAGGTGCGCGAACTGATCCGTGACTCCGGTGCAGCAGAAGAACACGCCAGCCAGATCGATGCGCTCTACAACCAAGCGATGAACGCACTCGATGGCCTTGACATCCCAGCCCAAGCCCGCGAAGGGCTACGCTCGGTCGCATCCGCGGCAGTCCGCCGCCACGCCTAACAGCGCCGCTGCGCGCTTCAGTTCTACGAGTCAGCGATCCACGAGTCAGCTCAGCGTCACTGCTCAACTCAGCCGTTGCTGACCGGTGGCTACTACCAGGCCAGGGCTGATGCGCGGCGGCGAATCTCGCTCTTGCGCCCTGCTTCCAGCGCATCCATGGGGCTGCCTGGCAGGGTCTCGTCCTCCGTGAAGAGCCACGCGATGAGCTCTTCGTCGCTGTACCCGGCATCGGTGAGCACCTGAATGGTGCCCTTGAGCGAATCTAGGGGCACTCCATCGCGGAAAAAGCGTGCCGGAATCTTCTTCACGCCACGCTCTCCGATGGGAACAGCGAGGATCGCGCGAACATCGAGCAAGCGACGCAGCTCGCGCACATCAAGATCGGTGGACTCGACAAGGTCTGGGACGGTCGTCCACTCGCCTACCAGCGTTTCAAGGTCCTGTTCGCCATACGGCGCCTGATGATTCTGTACTGAATTCTGCACACCACCACTGTGGCACACACTCGCCCAAGAAGTGTTGTTTTCCACGATCCGGGCCCTGTGTTGCCGTGGCGAAGCCTGAGATGTCGTGGCGAAGCCTGTGTTGCCGCAGTCGATCGTGCCTCACCATTACACATGAGTCACAACAGTCACATTTGCCTCAGTCGCCACTTTTCTAACTTGTGTCACAGGTACCTCTTGAGAAACTTTTACAACTTGGGTTTACATTAGGAACTTTGTTCTTGTATATTCACAGATGTCACATTTGCATCACGGTGTTGTCTGCGGGATAACAAAACAGCAACTGCTGAACCCGGGAGCTGCCCCTCCTGCCTTCTCGCGGATACCACCTGCACGATGCAGAGAACAGTGCAGTAAGTAAGTCCCCACAACGTGAGGTCAGCAATCATGGCTCCAACGCCTCCGCGCCGCACAGCCGTCAATGGCGCTATCGCCACGGCGGCCCTGCCCATCATCACCCTCTCGACCCTCGGCTCCCTCGCGGGAACCGCTCACGCAAGCAACACCCCGGCATTCAAGCCGACGGTGCGTCCCGCAGCAGTCCCAACGCCAGCCAACGTCGCAGAAGCAAAGGCGCGCGCCGCAACACTGGTTGCGGCGGCCAAGCCGAAAGCCAAGACCGTCACTGTTAAGGCCGGCGACACCGTGTGGGGCCTTGCATCCCGGCACGGCGTACCCGTGGAGCAGGTTCTGCGCCTGAACAGGCTCAAGGCCTCGTCTTTGATCTTCCCAGGCCAGAAGTTGACCATCAGCCGAGGTGCGAGCCTCCCTAAGCCAGGCGTTCAGAAGTCAAAGCCAGCAGGTAAGAAGCAGGCCACTCGCAAGGCACGGTCAACACGCGCCGGCTCTGCAGTTAAGACCTACACGGTGCGGGCGGGCGACACCCTCTCGGCTATCGCAGCCAAGAACGGCGTGAGCCTCGCCACCATCTTCCGCGCCAACAACATGGGCGCCTCCACGGTCATCTTCCCAGGCCAGAAGATCAAGCTCAGCGGCACCGCGTCCGCCCCAAAGACCGCCGCGAGGACCGCGTCGAAGACCACCAAGCGGGCGGCAAACAACTCGTTGGTCTCCAATAAGTTCCTGCACTACACCTACGATGCGCAGACGCACGCCAACGCCAACGCATCCAAGCGCACACTGTTTGCGCGCCAGGTGCCTTCCCGCGCTCAGATGCGGCAGATCGTCGCCGACACGGCAGTCCGCTATGGCGTGGACCCACGATTGGCCCTGGCACATGCACAAATCGAATCCGGCTTTGATGCCCGCGCTGTGTCCCCTGCTAACGCTGTCGGCACCATGCAGGTTCTGCCATCCACCGCTAAATGGATGGGCAACACGATCGGCCGTCAGCTGGATCCGCTCGACCCGCACGACAACGTCACCGCCGGGGTCCTGTTCATCAAGTACCTGCACAACAATGCGGACAACCGCGACCAAGCCATCGGCGCCTACTACCAGGGCCTCGCCGGCATCAAGCGGTACGGAATGTACGCAGACACCAGGGACTACGTCCGCAAAGTCCGCGCGTTCATGTAACAAGCACGGGGCTCATGACTCGGCGTCTATGGAACGGACGCAAGCATGGGGCCCCACCAAGCCAACTGGGGCGGTAGATCCGGGGAAGATCAACCGCCCCAGTTGCCTTAACGGGCACAATAAAACTGGGCGTGGCCAGCGAATACTCGCTGGCCACGCCCAACACACGCCTGCCGGAACTAGCTTCAGCGGCCGATCATCGAACGCAAGGTTCGTGTAGCCACCAACAACGGAGCCATCTGGCCGCCGCCTACCTCACGCACCGCATCAAGCTGCTCGTGCGCCCGCTCAATCCGGCCAGCATCACGCTGCTCCCAAGCAACCACACGAGCCTGCGCGGCAGACAGCTCCACGCCATCCGCATCGCTAACGTCCGGTGATTCGGTGCCCTCCGTCTCTTCTAGAACCGCGCGGGTCAAACCAAGCACCGCGGCATAAAGGTCATCACGCAGTGAGCTACGTGCCAACGCTTCCCACCGTGAAGAGCGCGGCAACTGGCTGATCTGCGAGAGCAGATCGTCCACTCCGTAACGCTCATACACCGCGTAATAGACCTCAGCGGCTTCCTCAAGCTCCCACTCGCCCGTTGACGCCAACGCGGTGATATCCAGCAACGTGTAGGACTCAAAGTCCAAGCTATGCCGCTGCGCGAGCTCCTCAGGGAGCCCCGCCTCAACATCGCGTTCGAACCATGCACGTGTACGTTGGGCATCCACGCCACACAGCATGCCCGGCAGACCCTCACGCAACCGAGCCACAGGATCAGCGAACTTCGCAAGGATCTCATCAACTGAACTATCCAGAGCCTCGTGCTCCAGAACCCACCGCGTCACACGATCCAGAAGCCGCCGCAAATCCACGTGCAACTGCAGCCACTGTTCATCATCGATCGTTGCCGGCAACTGGGCGATCGCTTCAACCTGCTCAGCGATACCGTAGACCTCGTCCATCGCTAAGAAAGCCCGAGCCAGACGCGCCGCGTCCGCACCCGTCTCCTCCATCGCACGGAACGCATACGTCACGCCACCGATGTTCACGATGCGGTTAGCGACCATCGTCGCGATGATCTCACGGCGCAACGGATGCGCGGCGAGCGCTTCAGGGAAACGTTCAACCAGCTGAGGAGGGAAATACGCTTCCAGGACCTTCTGCATGGCAGGGTCCTCCGGCAGATCAGAATCCACCAGAGCATCGATCAGCTGCATCTTGGTGTAGGCAACCACCACGGATGTTTCAGGGGTCGTTAGCCCCTCGCCACCCTGCCTGCGAGCAGCGAACTCATCCGAGCTCGGCAGGTCTTCAAGCGCACGGTCAAGATCAACCGATTCTTCAAGGAAGCCCATCAGACGTTCATAGGCCGGCGCGAATTCAACCGCGACACCCCGCTCAGCAGCGAGCAAAACATTCTGCGCCTTATTCGTAGCCAACACGGCGTCGGCGACATTGTCAGTCATCTCTGCCAACAACGCCGGCCGGTCCTCAAACGCAAGACGACCATCACGGACCGCGCCGTCCATCAGAATCTTGATGTTAACCTCGCGGTCCGAAGACTCAACACCGCCCGAGTTATCGATCGCGTCAGTGTTATTGACCGTCCCCGCACGTTGCGCGGCCTCAACACGGCCTGCCTGAGTGAAACCGAGGTTACCGCCCTCAACCACCACGCGAGCCCGCAGTTGCGAACCATTGACACGGATCGCATCGTTAGCGCGATCCCCCACGTCAGCGTTCGTCTCCGATTCGGCCTTCACGTACGTGCCAACGCCACCGTTATAGATCAAATCAACCGGGGCCACCAGCACGGCCCGAATCAGTTCCTGCGGAGTCAGCTCCCGCACATCGGAAGCAAGGCCGAGTACCTCACGCATCTGCTCGGTGACCGAAACCGACTTAGCGGAACGCGAGAACACGCCACCGCCTGAGCTGATCAAGTCAGGGTTATAGTCCTGCCACGAAGAACGAGGCGTGTTATACAGACGCACCCGCTCCTCAAACGAAACTTTCGGATCCGGATTCGGGTCAATGAACACGTCACGGTGATCAAACGCGGCAACCAACTTCGCGTGCTCGGTACGCATCAAGCCGTTACCGAACACGTCCCCCGACATGTCACCGATACCGATCATCGTGAAGTCCTCAGACTGCACATCCGTACCCAGCGTCTTGAAATGACGCTTAGCCGACTCCCACGCGCCACGGGCCGTAATACCCATCGCCTTGTGGTCATAACCAACCGAGCCGCCAGATGCGAACGCATCGCCGAGCCAGAAACCACGCTCAGCGGAAATCTCGTTAGCGGTATCCGAAAACGCCGCCGTCCCCTTATCCGCGGCGACCACCAGATACGGGTCATCCCCATCGTGAGCAACAACCCGTTCAGGGTGAACCACCGAACGCGAGCCGTCATCGGCGTACTCATAGTTATCCGTAATATCCAACAAGCTACGGATGAACTCCTGATACGCCGCCCGGCCAGCCTCAACCCAAGCACCACGATCCACAGCAGGATCAGGCAACTGTTTAGCGAAGAAACCGCCCTTAGCACCCGCAGGCACGATCACGGCGTTCTTGACAGCTTGGGCCTTCACCAGACCGAGAACCTCCGTACGGAAATCCTCCTCACGGTCCGACCAACGCAAGCCACCCCGGGCGACCTCACCAAAACGCAAATGCACACCCGCAACGCGCGGGGAATCAACCCAGATCTCACGGAACGGACGCGGCATCGGAGCGAAACCCAACTCACCCGTTGCGATCTTCAGCGCGACAGTAGGTTTGCCCTGATACGCGTTCGTGCGCAACGTGGCACCCATCGCATCACGCATACGTCGAATCCACGTATCCGCATCCAAGGTCGCAACATCATCCAACGCCGATGCCAACGCATCGCGGGCATCCTGCTGGCCCTGCTCACGATCACCCGCTAAGTCCGGGTCAAAACGCGCCTCAAACAAGCCCAATAGCGCAGCCGTCACCGCCGGATACCGCAGCAAAGTGGTGGCCGCGAAGTCAACACTGTTCATCGAGCCGCACTGGCGCAGATACTGGACATAAGCACGGAAAATCGCGACCTGATGCCAGGTGAGGCCCTGTGCCGTGACCAAACCCTCCAACGCATCAGACTCCGTGCGCCCAGCAGCAACCGCCCGGTAGGCATCTTCAACCAACGGAGCGATCCGGGCAATATCAATCTCAGGGGCCAATGCGACCGTGAGGATATAGAGATAACGTTCCCGGGCACCCAAAGGCTCCACAACGTAAGGACGCTCCTGAATCACGCGGATCCCCAACGCCTCAAGATGCGGCATGATCGAGGACAACGGAGCCTGCTCGCTCAAGTACAGACGCAACTTAGCGATCGTTACGCCATCCGCCTCAACATCGAGCTCTTCCGGGTTATCAATCGTGTCCAAGCGCAGACCGATACCGGCAGAATCCTCATCATCTTCAACCCGCTCAAAAGCACGGACATCATCAAGGGCATCTTCAACCTCATACCGCACCCGGTAATCAGCCGGGAACGCCTCAGCCCACTGCTGCGCATGCTGCAGACCCTCCTGCGAACCATGCTCCTGCGTGAACACCTCAAGGATGCCCTCGCTCCACGAACGCACCGCCCGTGTTAGGCGAGCCTCAAGTGCCTGCTCATCAATCTCTACCGTGTCAACGCCTTCGCCAGCCTTGATCCGGTACGTCAACCGAACCACCGTGGACGGGGAATTCCAGACATCCAGATCCATCGCCTCAGCCGCGAAAGTCTCTTTAAGCTCTTCTTCAACACGCAACCGGACCGTAGTGTTGTAACGATCACGCGGCAAATACACCATGACCGTCACAAACCGGCCGAAAGCATCCCCCCGCACGAACGCACGCGTACGGCGCTGCTCACCCAACCGGGCAATCTTCGCCACAATCTCCGTGAGCTCATCCGTGCTCGACTGGATGAGCTCCTCACGCGGATACGACTCAAGAATCCGCAAAATCGACTTACCCGTGTGCGAGGTAGCCAAGAACCCCATTCGCGAAAGCACGCGCCGAACCTTAGAACGCACCACAGGAACATCAGTGACCGATTGACGCAAAGCCTCAAACGTGTACAAACCAATGAAACGGTGCTCCCCGATCACCGAACCATCAGCCGCAAACTCTTTGACCCCCACATAGTCCAAATACACGCGACGATGCACCGTGGAACGGCGGTTAGCAGTAGTCAAAACCAGTGGATGCGGCTCGCGCGCCTTCTGAGCGGACTTACCACTCAACGAACGGGAAACAGCATCCGTACGCCGCATCAGACCCAACGCCGAATCGACATCGCCACGCAAAACCTCACGGCCCTGATCTTGTTCAAGCTCGTAATAGCGATAGCCCAAGAACGTGAACGAATCATCATCCATCCACCGCAAAAACGCCGCGGCCTCACGCCGTTCCTTCTCAGGAACCGAAGGGATATCCGCCTCAAGCGCATCAGCTAGACGGCGGGCCTGCACACGCATCGGCTCCCAGTCCTCAACCGCGCTGCGAACATCCTTCAAAACCGATTCGACAGCTTGCTGCAGTTGCACGCGCTGATCAGCATCCAGTTCCTCAGTCACCAACACCGCAGTCCACGACTCAATGACAGCTCGGGCACCCTCAGGTGCTGCCAACATACCCAACGCAGGCAACGCCGCAGTGCTCTCGGACGCCGGCGCCGCATCCGAAAGCGGGACCTTCTTCAAACCAACCAGCGAACCATCCTCAACCGAACGATGCGCCATATAGGTCGGGTGGAAAACAAAACCGATCTTATTTGAGAACTCCACCACGCAGTTAGTCACCGAATCGACAATGAACGGCATGTCATCCGCAACCAAGAAAACGACAGTGCCCCGCTCATGCGGCTCAACACTGACCACCGCAGAACCCGGTTGCCGTACCCGCCCCACTGACGCGTGCCGCTCCAGCAGTTCCCGCACCCGGTCAACACCGAACGCCTCACGTTCTTGAGCATCAATATCCGCTCCATAACGCTCAACAACATCATCGCCAAGCCAGCCTGATTGAGGATCTGAGCCAGACTGCACAGACGAGCCAGACTGCACAGACGAGCCAGACTGCGCAGATGAGCCGGACTGAGGAACTGACTGCGTGTTCGACACGCAACCCACCGCCTTCACATGTTTAGACGCACGGCCGTATGCAACGGCCTTTTTCTATGTGCCCCGGGTCACAGATGGAGCCGTATTCAGCCTAGCCTTAAACCGCCTGCCACGGACCTGTTTTGAGGGAGTTTCCAGATTCTCTTCACACTCACATAAGCTCTGCGCAAACTCCCGTATCACTGCGCGCACCGGCGAGCGCGGCGCCGAGTGGCTCAACGCGGTCGCAGCGTCCAGTGCATGCTCTACCGCCTCAGCATCTTTCAGGATGAAAACCTCCGGCTGCATCGTCTTGGGACCAAAACGTTCCCACGCGCGTTTGACCCCGCGGGCAGCCCCCTTGGACACCTGGTTCACCACAACAGAAATCCGTGCTTGCGTGAGCTCGGGCGCGTGTGCGGCCGCCCGCATCAAACGCGGCAAACCTACCGCGTCCGCAGTACCGACCACCACCACGTCATCGGCGACTTCAAGGGCCGTTAGTGTGGCGTCATCACGTTGCGGGGCGAACGTGTCGAAGCTGACGTCGTGATCGTTATCCGCCGGTGCGGCGACATCCACAATCACAACCTCGGAAGCCTGACGTAGCGCCTCGAGGCTACGCTTGAGCGCGGCCTTACCGACCTCTTGCCAGCGGCTGGGCCGCGGAAGTCCCGTGGTGACGCGGAGTACAGCCTTCCCGATGCGGATGCGGGCATGCGCATCCGTGTCAGCGGTGGGTGAAAACGTGCCCGCTTCGACCGAACGACACAAACGCACGATCCCGGAGGTCTCCCCCAGCATCCCTAGGCGTGCGGCGATACTCGAGGCGCGCGTATCCGCGTCCACGAGCGTGACTTTCTTCCCGGCTAGCGCGGCTTCCGTTGCTAGCTCGATCGCTAGAAAGCTGCGGCCTGGCGCGCCTGCCCCGCTCCACACCACGATGATGCGGCCCCGTTTATGCCCAGCCGCATGCTGTGAGTCGGCTTGATCTGTTTGAGTCTCTGGCTGGTTCAGCATTCCTGTATGCGGATCAACCACGTACAGCTGCGAAAGATCGTCCGGGATTCCAGCCACCAACTCATCGAATGACTTCTCTTCTTGTGGTGCGCGTGGTTTCAGCTCTTTCAGGCCGGCAGGTTTCGATTCTTCCGAGCTACTTGACGGTTGCGGAGAGGCTGATTCCTGTTGGGACGGGGCTGGCTCCTGTTCTGTAGAGGTTGGCTCCGGTTTCGTAGGCGCGGACTCCGGTCCCGACGGGGCTGGCTCCGGTTTCGTAGGCACGGGCTCCGGTCGCGACGGAGCTGGCTCCACTTTCGGCGGGACCGAATCCGATTGCGGAGAGGCCGAGTCTGGTTTCGACGTCACCGGTTCCGATTTCGAGGGGGCCGCGCTTTGGACTCCGAAACCTTTAAGGTCGACAACCTTAGGGGTCTTCAGCTTAGGTTCGATATGCCGCAGGCCCCGCCGTTTAGGTAAGGAACGGGGCTGTTCCGGTACAAGCCCGCCGGCACGCGATAGCGCTTCTGCGATCACTTCTGCCGAAGACGAGCGGCTCACCGAGCCGACACCAAGCCGGAGCAATCGCGAGGCCACCGCCGCATCGTTGGTGACCGCAACAGCACGGCCGCCGGCAGCGTGGACGGAATCGACCAGACCGCTATCGACCTCATCGAACTGGTCCACAAAAATCACATACCGTGCCAAGCCGGCCGCTAGGGTCGCTAAAAGCTCTGCCCCGTCAGTGCAGACCCGCACCACGGTAACCAGCCCGACCTCTGACTCCAAGCGGGCAAATACTTCAGGGGACTCGCCAAACAAAACAACGGAAGAACTCACAGCCGACCCCTATTCCTTGCCTGAAAGCGGGGCAGAAACCACGCTCACTACGTTTTCGCGCGCAACATGACCAACCATCGTGGCAACATCCTCACGCGGAATCAGGACTTCCAAGACGTGCCCCTGAGTGACACCGAAACCGGAATCAGCGCGATCAACTTTCACAACGCGCACACCAGAAAGCACGCGCTTCGGTTCGGCGTCCTCCTCAGCGTCCTTCGGGGTCACATACACATCCACCCCGCTACCGACCTTCACCCCCGCGGGGAGAGCGCCTTCCAACGTCAACGAAAACGAACGCAAATCAGCGGGGGCCTCCGATTCGATGGTGCGGCGAGGCAGCAACTCACCTTTCGAAACGAAATCGCTCACCACCACACCGCCTAGCTTGGTGTCGCTTGGAACATACCGCTCACCCGGGCCAGCAAGCCGAACCTCAACCGGGACCACGTCCTTCTCAGTCAGGACGGTCCCCGGGGCAAGATCATGTGCTGCGACCATGTAGGTGTCCGTGCGGGTTACCGAACGCACCAGCAAGACGACGCCCAGAATAGATGCGACAACCAGGACGATGCCGATCACAAGCCTAGGGTCACGCCAACTAGCTGGTTGCCAGCGCATCACTGACGAACTATTGCCACTGCGGTCAGTCATTGTTCACCTCAAGCTCTTTACACCTGCGTGCTCGCGAGGACCGTGCGCGATGGACAGCCGCGCATCGCTTGGTAGCCATGCACGATGCTCCGCCGCGTGGTTCGATGCCTCGCGGTTCGATGCCTCGCGAGGTCGTCTACAAGCATGCTTAGACGATAACCAGCACGATGAACTACAACAACTACTGACAAGTAGTGCTATCCGGCATCTCGGACACAGGTCTCACACAGGTTCTCCTTGAGTAGGGTTCGACGGGATGCGTTTAGCTAGTCGATACCGCAGATACCGCCACGAGCGCCACCAACGGAACCAGCACAAGCGAGCGGGCCGCCGTCCCACCCACCTGGGCTTGCAGACGGATAAAGTCCGCCCCCACAGCAACGATGAGGCCACTGCCCACCACCCCGTCAGACAAGATGAAACGAACGCTCTGACGGTCCCTACCTATCGCACGTAGAGCCGACTTCCATGGAGCTTTGGTGCGGCGACACGAACCCTTCATGTCACGCTCGCGCACACCAGCGTTAGGCATAAGAACCTCTACCCAGGCACCGCCCTGATCCGGGAACATCCACGACTCGGTTGCAGTCTCAACACCGAACCACCCCACACCCACTGCCGCGACCGCGCCTGTAAACGAGTGCCCACTCGCATGAACTTTCACATGTGCGCCGGCGATCTCGGTGAGGAACCCTCGCCTCGCGTACTCCGCCCGTGCCAGCTCGCCAGCTTCGGCACGCATCTCCTGCCATTGCCCAGCCTGCAGCTCATGGGCCATGTCCTCGAATAGATCGTCAAAACGCATGTTCACAGGCTACTGAAAAAATTACCTCTTGACACCAACGCGAAACATCAAACAGAATCAAAGCACAACAAATTGGCGCCCATAGGGAGGCACCTCCCTACAGCACTCAATAGGCGCTGAGAAACACACAGTTCTCGAGTCTCAAAAGAGGGCAACGACATGAACCAGAAAGCCTCACGCATACACATCACAGCCGCTTGGATCGCCCCAGTTTTAGGCCTCATCATCGGAGCTACCGGCCTTGCCTTACTCAACCCGTGGTTCCCAGCCGCAGAGTCAGCGGACACCCTCATTGCCCGCATCGGGGCCTGGGCCCTATGCCTCATCAGCGCTTGGCTTCTGTTCACCCACACGCTCGCCCTCCTCCTACGCGGCCTCAGCTCACTCGGCGTGAGCACCGAACGTTGGAGCCGCTGGGTCCCCCGCGCATCAGCTGTTGCCGCAGGCCTGATCCTCGCAGCTCCGGCAACATCCCACGCGGCACCCACGCCTGACACAACCGTGGTCACAACCGAAACCACCACGCACACCTCTCCCACACCCTTCAGCGCCGCCTTCCCGATCGACGACCAAGAGCAACAAGCACCATCAACGAAACAGCAGCAAGAGACCTTCACAATCAAGAAATCCGACCCCGTCCCCCTACCCCGCAACATGGGTACACCAGCTCGAAACGACACCGTGGTAGTCACATCGGGCGACACACTCTGGGACATCGCGGCACGCCACCTAGGACCCGGCGCAACACCACAACAAATCGCAGCCGAAACCAACCGATGGCACCAAGCTAACCGCGATCTCCTCGGAGACAATCCCCACCTGATCATGCCCGGCCAAGAGCTACACATCCCCGCCTAGACAGCGCAGCGCCCTGTACTAGCAATCCAGCCCTGCAGTCACCCCACTGCCCTCTACTGACACATCACAGCAAGGAAACAAAGGACTTCCCATGACCATCGCACCCCTTTGCGAACCAACCACAGCTGCCACACTTGCAACCGCATCAACAGGTGCACCTGCGCCAGCACCACCATTATCAGCACAGCCATTAAGCACGCCACAGTCTCCGGTGCGGGCGGGTGCTCCGGCGCATCAGCATCTGGCACGAACGGTAGCTCAAGCGATCGCCGATGTACTCTCCGGGCGTCGCCCCTCCCTCGCTTTGGCCGGGTGGTTTGAACTCATGCCACTCAACAAAGTCCAAAACCGTGCCGGTTGGGAACGCGAAGCATCCCAAGCGAACGCAACCCCATGGCCGTGGCGGACACTTTCACTCATCTCATGCCACGTCCAAGCCCAATACAAACACGAAGACACCCGCGCACTCCCCACGCTTGAATGTTGCGCGAGCATCCTCACCCCGCGCGGGGTACGCGCCATCGCCTTCACCCTGAAACCACACGGCCGCAGGTTGCGTTGCACCGACGTACACATCGGGTGAAAGCAAAGCTAAATCAACAGTGGGGTTTGCACACCAGGCTGGTGTGCAAACCCCACTGCATCAGAACCGCTACCTAGGTCAACGCTCTAACTCTGCGCCCTAGTTCGCTCATCCGTTTGGAAGCTAGTGGCGCTTGCGTGAACGCTTCTTAGCCTTACGTGCTTGTTTACCGGTCATCCTCGGCCCTTCCTTGGCAGCGCGAGTCCGGCGAGTACGCGCCTCCCCGCTTTCATCCGGCGCCGAATACTCGAGATCTTCCTGGCTCGTCTGGGCATCCATCAGGCCAGCACCGCGAGCCTCACCGGCGTCATGGCCCGGCTCCACCTCGGCATGGAACAAGAGGGAAACCGAATCCTCACGGATCGCTTCCATCATGGCCTCGAACATTTCATAGCCTTCGCGCTGATACTCAACCAGCGGGTCACGCTGAGCCATCGCACGCAAACCGATGCCCTCCTTGAGGTAATCCATCTCGTAGAGGTGTTCTTGCCACTTACGGCCGATCGAAGACAACACAACACGGCGCTCAAGGTCACGCATCGTGCTCGAACCCAAGTACTCCTCGCGGCGTTCATAAGCGACCATCGCATCAGAGACAATCTCTTCTTTGAGCATCTCCGCGGTCAAGCCACCCTTATCGCCGCCGGCTTCCTCAATGAGGTCCTCCGGGCTCAGCGTTACCGGGTAGAGAACCCGCAGGTTGCTCCACAACGCGTCGAGGTCCCAATCATACGGCTCACCGGCCAGAGTGGTTTCGGTGACCATCGCACCCACGGCGTCTTCGATGAACTGCTTGATCCGCTCACCCAAGTCTTCGCCTTCGAGGATCTGGCGGCGGTCAGCATAGATCGCTTCACGCTGACGGTTCATCACATCGTCATACTTCAGAACGTTCTTACGCTGCTCCGTGTTGACAGACTCAACCTGGCGCTGAGCGGACTCGATGGCACGCGAAACCATCTTCGATTCAAGCGCCATATCATCCGGCATGTTTGGCGAATTCATGATGCGTTCTGCCATACCGGCATTGAACCGACGCATGAGCTCATCCGACATCGACAGATAGAAACGAGACTCACCAGGGTCACCCTGACGGCCGGAACGACCACGCAACTGGTTATCGATACGGCGGGATTCGTGGCGTTCGGTACCCAAAACGTAGAGGCCACCCAGCTCGCGCACTTCGTCGCCTTCGGCTTCGCATTCAGCCTGGATATGGTCAAAGACCTCATCCCAGACCGCTTGGTAGCCCTCAGGATCATTCTCTGCATCCAAGCCACGGTTCTTCATCTCCGTGACAGCGAGGAACTCAGCGTTACCGCCGAGCATGATGTCAGTACCACGGCCAGCCATGTTCGTAGCGACCGTGACAGCGCCTTTCTTACCGGCCTGAGCAACAACCGCGGCTTCGCGTTCGTGCTGCTTAGCGTTCAAAACCTCGTGGCGGATACCGCGCTTGGCAAGCTTTTGCGATAAGTATTCGGACTTCTCAACCGATGTTGTACCGACCAGCACCGGCTGGCCCAGGCGGTGGCGGTCCTCAATATCTTGAGCTACCGCCTCAAACTTTGAGATCTCGTTCTTATAGATCAAGTCCGGCTTATCCACGCGCTGCATCGGCTTATTCGTTGGGATCGGGACCACGCCGAGCTTATACGTGTTGTTGAACTCCGCAGCCTCAGTCTCAGCTGTACCGGTCATGCCGGAGAGCTTGTCATAGAGACGGAAATAGTTCTGCAACGTCACCGTTGCCAAGGTCTGGTTCTCGGCCTTGATCTCAACGTTTTCTTTAGCCTCGATCGCCTGGTGCATGCCTTCCGAATAGCGGCGGCCAGGCAGTGAACGGCCCGTGTGCTCATCGACGATCATGATCTCGCCGTTCATGACCACATAGTCTTTATCCCGCTTGAACAGTTCTTTAGCTTTGATCGCGTTATTCAAGAAACCGATCAGCGGAGTATTCGCGGACTCATACAGGTTGTCGATACCCAGGTAGTCCTCAACCTTGTCGATACCCGATTCCTTAACGCCCACCGTGCGCTTCTTGATATCGACTTCATAATCTTCATCCAGCTTCATGCCACGCACGAGCTTGGAGAACTCGCTGTACCAACGGTTCACATCCCCCTGCGCGGGGCCGGAAATGATGAGTGGAGTACGGGCCTCATCAATCAGAATCGAGTCGACCTCATCGACGATCGCGAAGTTGTGGCCGCGCTGAACCAGCTCATCCTTGGACCAAGCCATGTTGTCACGCAGATAGTCGAAACCGAACTCGTTATTGGTTCCGTACGTGATGTCCGCGGCGTACTGTTCACGACGCACCGCAGGCTTCTGATTCGAAACGATGACACCCGTGCTCATGCCTAAGAAACGGTAGAGGCGTGACATCAGCTCGCCCTGATAGTTGGCGAGGAAGTCGTTGGTCGTCACAACGTGGACGCCCTTACCGGAGATCGCGTTGAGATACGCGGCCGCGGTAGCCACGAGCGTCTTACCTTCACCGGTCTTCATCTCAGCGATATTGCCCAGGTGTAGGGCGGCCGCACCCATCATCTGAACATCAAAGTGACGCATACCCAGTGTGCGTTGTGAGGCTTCTCGAACCACCGCGAACGCTTCCGGGAGCATGTCATCGAGGCTCTCGCCCGCCGCGTAACGCTCACGGAACTGATCCGTCATGGAATGCAGCTCGTCATCCGTGAGTTCCATGATGGAGTCTTCGAGTGCGTTGATCTGTGAAACGTATGAACGCAGTCGCTTCAGAATGCGTTTATCGCCAGCTCGCAGAATACGTTCGAACAGATTGGCCACGTGTGTTCTCCCCCATGACAAAGCAACCGGAATCTACCGGCCTTTCGCCATCTTACGCGTTGAATATGTTTTAACCCCAAGCCAATGGCGGGAGATTCATGAAAAATCTCCCGCCACTGACTCAGGCGACAGTTATTAAAACTCTAGTTCCCCACTGCCACGGGAAGGCTAGACACGATGCTTGTGTTAGCTGCGGTAGGTCTTGCTTCCGTCCCGGGTTGCTTCCGTAAGGTTCTCATCCAGGGAAATAACACCGTAAGACCAGCCGCGGCGACGATAAACCAGCGATGGCAGGCCGGTTTCGGAGTCAAGGAACAAATAGAACGGGTGGCCCACCAGCTCCATGTTGTCCACGGCATCGTCTTCAGTCATGGGGATGGCTGGGAAACGCTTGCGGCGGATCTCAACCGGAACATCGCCAACCTCTTCCTTACGCTGAGCTTCCTGCACCTGTTCAACCAGGGACTTATCACTTGCAGGAACAGCTTCCGGATCGATCGGCGGGTTCAACGCACGGTCATTGCGGCGGTGGTCCTTTGCTTTGTCGCGTGCACGGCGCAAACGCTCAAGCAACTTAGCGAATGCGAGGTCAAAAGCCGAGAACTTCTCGGACGAGTGCGCTTCAGCACGGACCGCCGGGCCAGGCCCGATCACGGTGACTTCGACAGTCATTTCAGAATCAGAGACGCGTGCGTTCGGTTGGCGTGAGACCTTGATATCGATGTTGTGGGCCCGCGGTGAAAGCTGTTCAACCTTCGCGGCACGGTCCTCGACGTATTCGCGGAACCGGTCAGTAACGCTGACGTTGCGGCCAATTACGTTGACATCCATGAGAGGTCCTCCCTCAATTCCGAAACAACACCCGGTGACGGTCTGACGGGAAGATTATGAACTCATCACCGCCGTTGACGCCAGGTGATGGGTTTGGCTGGAGGCTCATCCTCGAACTCAAGCCCATGCTTAAAGTTACCCCGGTCACACCCTGGAGCGCATCCCATGTGCTCGTGTTGTGGATCAGTTAAGCGGGTGGCTTATTTCTGACACTACGTTTGCCCCTCCCGGTGGACGCACCCAGGCGACACAGAAAGCCCCTTTGACGTTGAAGCCGTGAGCACGCAAGACGCGGGAAGCCTCGGCAAGCGTGGCACCGGTCGTTACTACGTCATCGAACAGAACCACATGCCTGGGAACCTTTCTGTAGGGACTGCGATGTTTCACGTGGGCCACGGCACGGTAATCGACAGCGAACTGTCCTTTCACTGCGTTCGCTCGGCCACTTCTACCCCGGGACTTCTGCGGACCCTGGTTGGCCAGCCCCAGGCTCGTCAACGTCCGCACCCGCAAGAGGTTCATGACGGGACCCACGTGAGAAGCACGTAAGAGCTCTTCAACCGGAGAGAACCCACGGGATCGCACCGAAGAAGCTTTCGAGGGTATCGGAACAACCGCAACAGGTCCCGCAACCGATTGCAAAAGGTTCCACGTCCGCTCAACGGCAGGCCCAAATCGTTCGATCAACCCCAGCCCACCACGCGTCTTTGCCGCCAGCAAAACATTAGAGACGATCCCGGAGTACGGTGCCGCACACACCACCGGGGCCGGAGAGCTCGGGGCTAGAACATCAAATTCGCGTAGATCATCAACTACCGCAGGGTGCAACAGAGCCTTGCCTAAGCGCGAGGAGCATTCCGGACACAGCGGGCCGGCATCGCTGGTACATCCCACGCACCGAGCAGGCAGAATCGCACGTGCTGCCTCACTCACTGCCTGGCGCATCGTGGTTCCGGCAGGCCCAAACCATACGGCATCAGCGGCCTCCCGCCACCGCGCTACACGACCGCCAGGGCTGTTGTTGAGTCGCCGCCTGCCGGTTGTTCCGCGCTTGTCGGTTCCACCGGTTCCGTCTAAGCGCCTGCTTGGTGCCGCCATGTACTCAGCATCGCGCACCGCACGCCGCACTCAACCGCGAGAAGGAAAAGATGTGGACAGAACACCGGGAAACCAGACCTGTGAATAGGCAAACGCAGCAACTACTTAGCCTGCGTAGGAAAGCTGGCTTCCGTCTCTGCGAACCTGCCGCCATCCGTTAGAGGTGCGCTGATAGAGGCCGTCAGCGTTCTCTGCATACACATCCTCGGGGCCCACACCCACCGTCAGGTGCGTTAGCCCCAGCAACGGTTGCCGCCACATGCTCGTTTCGTCGTTGAGGCCGATCTGCTCAACATCCACCCGGGCCGTGGAATCGGGTTTATACACAACCAGGTCGGCCGCCCCGATCCACTGCACGCGTGTCGGGTTCACGGTGGTCTTTAACCTCAGCGGGCTCGCTAAAGCTACCGGACGGTCAGTCTTGGTGCGTTGAATACCGGATACCTGCAAGCGTTCGCCATCAGCGTCCGTGAGCGTAAACGCAAGCCGTGCTCCGTCCGGAGAAACCCGCACCGAGGTCACAGAGGTGTTAGGTTTCATGTCCAACTTCATGCGGACCGTTTTCCCGTTCGAGGAATCGTAGGCCACCACGCCCTCAGGGTCCGATGTCCACACCCACCCGAAGCTATCCATCGACGGCGCGGTCATGACCGGGCCGCTGGCGAGCTCCTTGTACGTTCTTTTCTCACCGTCCACGGCCAGAAGCCGGGTCTGTTGGGCCGCTAAGACCGCGTATTTGGTGTCATCTTCTGGCTGCATCGCCGGAGACGACAGCCCCGGGCCTAAAGTCGAATCCGTCTCAATGAGTGTGCTGTTGGAATCACGCACACGCACCAAAAGGTCGTTCTGAAGCCCCACGAGCTTATCCGATACCTCGGCTTCGACAACAGGTGGATTGCGTTCAGCATCAGCGGAAACCTTCAGCTCTTGCTGATCCACCGACATTGAGACCTGATTGACCGAGGACAATTCGTTCAAACTCAGGTCCAGTTGCCGCATCATGAGGCTACGTTGCCGGTCATCAGCGCCAGCAACAACACCCTCCGGAACATCAACCTGAGCCATGCCGTCCTGCACGGGCACAGCCTGCCGGGCAAGTTTCGCATCGCGCGGGAACGCGCTCGAGACCGAACCCTCAAGATAGGGCGCAGGGCCATGCAGTAGCGCGGTCACGACAGCGGTAGCCATACCTTGACGGCGCGCGAACCACCGAACATCCGGCACCACGGCCGTGAACTGCGGGTTATAGAACGCGAGCTCTACAGGTTCGTAGGCGCGTTGGAACAGCTGCGATTCAACCACTACGCCATCGGGCACCTTCGAGATGCGCCATTCCCCGTTTTCTTTCAAAACCTCAAATTTGAGGTTGCGTGGTTTAGGGTTCTCAGCATCGGTTTTCACACCGTAGGCGTCGATCGTGCGCAGCACGCGAGGGTTCGCTTCCAGAGCGCTCGCGCCCTCCCCGGAACGCTTCACCTCAGGTGTTGAGTCAGTGACGATGACTTCATGGGTCGGGTTCCATTCAGGCGCCTTCTCTGCAGTCAGGAAGCTGCGGGCCACCGCCCAGTCATCCTGTGAAGAGACACCGGCGGCGAGGAAACCCCTCACGATGGTTTCTGGTGAATCCCCCGGGGACGGGCCAGGCACATCGAAGGTATAGCTTTGTTCCCCGCCACTGCGTTCGCTCGGCTCCAACGTTCCGACAGGCCCCGCGGTGGGGATGCTCCCGCACCCAGCCAGGACGGTAGCGAGCACAACGCTCAGCACGGACATCAGCACGATGCGCCAGCCACGCGAGCCTGTGTTGCAGCTTGCGTTGTGGCTGGGTGAAATCAGCGAGGTCATGGCGCGTCACTCCCCTCAGGCGATGCCGGCTTCGTCGATGCTGCTGTGTGCTGGGCTGCTGTGTTCTGAGTTGGCGTGTTCTGTGTCGCTGCGTGCTGCGCGGTCGTCTTCTGTTCCGTCGCTTTCGCCTCCGCTGCTTTCTCCTCCGCAGCGGGCAGTTGGATCGGGTTGGTGTCGGTGTTGACTGCGGCTTCGATAGCGCCAATCCTCTTACCGTAGGGTCCCAGCGGCAGCGGGGAGACGGTGATTTTCTCGCCGAGGGTTTTAGGCAGTGTCAGGCGGAAGGTCGAGCCTACGCCAGGTTTACCCCATGCCTCGAGCGCACCGCCATGCAAGCGTGCGTCCGCCCGCGCAATGGATAGGCCAAGCCCCGAGCCGCCGGTCGTGCGTGCACGGGCTGGGTCTTTACGCCAGAACCGTTCGAAGACCCGCACCGCATCTTCTTCGCTCAGGCCAATGCCGTGGTCTCGTACGGCGACTGCAACCGCATCGGAGTTCTCAGCGATCAGCACCTCGATCGGGTTGCCTTCGCCGTGTTCGACCGCGTTGAGGATCAGGTTACGGATGATGCGTTCGATGCGGCGTGGATCCATTGACGCATAGACCCCACGCTTGTTTTTATCAGCACCCACGATGGTGACTTTGACGGGCGAGCCAGCTTTGTCTGCCCACGGTTGGGCTGTGGCCATCGCGCGGGAAACGACTGCTTCGACATCGGTTTTCGTCTCCGCCAGTTGCGCGGCGCCGGCGTCGAAGCGGGAGATTTCGAGCAGGTCATTCAGCAGGCCTTGGAAGCGTTCAACCTGGTCATAGAGCAGTTCGGTTGAGCGGGCGTTGACGGTGCTGAATTCGTCGCGGCTGAGGTAGAGGACCTCAGCGGCCATACGTACCGTGGTCAGTGGTGTGCGCAACTCGTGAGACACGTCAGATACGAAGCGTTGCTGCATCTGTGAGAGCGCTTCAAGCTGCACGATCTGTTCGGCGAGTGAATCCGCCATCCGGTTGAAGGACGTAGACAAACGCGCAAGCTCGTCTTGGCCTTGTACTTCCATGCGTTCATCGAGCCTACCGGCCGCGACCTTCTCGGCGGTTTGAGCGGCTTCCGCGACAGGCTGCAGCGAACGACGGGCCACATACCAAGAAATACCGGTGATGATGAGCAACAGAACCGCGCCGCCACCGAGCAGCACGCGTTGAACCAACACGAGGGTGTCAGCTACTTGCGAGAAGTCATAGACGAGGAATAGCGCGTAGTCGCGGCCCGGCGGGACGGTGACGCGTTTACCGAACGCAACCCCGGGTTTGATCTCGCCTTTTTCCCCGGTCAGCTCGACCGATTGCCAGTAGATGTCGGAGCCGCTGGAGACCTGGTTCTGTAGATCATCGGTGATAGCCGCCGATGCGACTGATGAGGTGTCCTGGCCTGGAACCCAGTAGGCGGAAGCACCTGGCAGGAGCCGGAACACGACGTCGCGGCGCACCGCGACACCGTCGCCTTGCATGCCGCGCAGAGTGTCCATCACGAGGGTGGATGCGGCGTTGGCGTTGGTGGTCGATGCGGAAGAGAACGCGGAGTCCGCTTGTGCGAGCCCGCGGGTCGCTTCAGCGGAAACCTGCTCAAGACGTTCTTCGAACAGGCCCTTGGAGATCTGGGCGCTCAAGAACCCGCCCACAAGAATCTCGGCAAGACCCACCAGGACCACAGTGATTCCCACGGTTCGGAACTGGACGGAACGCCGCCACAACCGCAAACCGAGGCCAAACCATCTGCGTGGATCCCATTTGGAGTGCGCGCTCGGATCGGGCACCACCGTGCTTCGGCGGCGCCTGCGCACTAAATAACGGTTGGGTAGGGCTGCTCGCCTACCCTTCGGTTTAGTTCTGGCCAGTCTTATAACCTACCCCTCGGACGGTCAGAACGATCTCTGGGTTTTCCGGGTCACGCTCAACCTTGGAACGCAGACGCTGAACGTGCACGTTCACAAGCCGCGTGTCTGCGCTTTCGCGGTAACCCCACACCTCATTGAGCAGGTCTTCGCGCGTGAAAACCTCGCCCGGCTTGCGGGCCATGGTGGTCAAGAGATCAAACTCCAGTGGGGTCAGTTGCAACTGCTCGTCCCCACGGAAAACCGTGTGGCGCGCCACGTCGATCGTGATGTCTTTGACCGTGAGTTTGCTACCGTCGTGGCGTTGCCCGCCGCCACGCAAGCGTGCACGGACGCGCGCGAGCAGCTCCGCCGGTTTGAAGGGCTTAGGGATGTAGTCATCAGCGCCCGCCTCGAGCCCGCGCACCACGTCCTGCGTGTCTGATTTGGCGGTGAGCATGATGATGGGGACGTCGGATTCTTCACGGATTTCACGGCAAATCTGGATGCCGTCTTTCCCGGGAAGCATCAGATCCAGCAGCACAAGGTCTGGTTCGCTGCGGCGGAACATCTCGACAGCTTGCATGCCGTGATGGCAGAAAACCGGCTCATGTTCATCGTTCTTCAAAACGATGCCGATCATTTCCGCCAATGCTTCATCATCATCAACGACGAGGACGTGTCCCTTCATTTCCCGCATTCCCTCACATCTGACGCATCGAATCCACCGAACCGTGGCCTATGTATCTCTTATCCTATGTGATCAGCACATAGAAACTCGGTTGGGTCAACCATGCGCGATGTCGCTAAATTTTTGCGCTAGATCGTTCAACCTGGTGAGCCCGCGGCCAAGCTGCAAGTCGGTGAGCTCGGGCGCCGGTCTTCCTTGGGCGGCACCGGGCGTGGTTGCCGCCGATGCGGGCGCCGCGGAACGGAAACCGTAGCTGGCTTGCAGGGTTATGCCAAGCAGGTGGCGGGGTTCCAGCCCGGCTTGCCGCAGCGGCTCCAACAGCTCGTCTGCAGTGCGGGTGAGGCAGGATTGCCCAGTGCGGGCGAGGGTTCGGGCCTTTCCATCGGCTAGCGGTTCATTCACGGCACTCTCGGGTAGCGGCGCAAGCACGCGGCTACCGGTGTGTTCCCCATCGGCGAGCGCTTCGATGGTTTCCAGTAGGTTTTCCGCCGCGTGGGCATCCTCCGGCCATGAAACGGTTTCGAACCCGACCGAGACGCCGCCGTTGTTTTTCTCCACAGCCTTCGCAATGGTTTGCGCGCGCCCTCGCGCAGCCTCAGGAAGCCACACGGTCACCGTGTTCTCGCGAGCTAGGGTTTGCGTTTCGCTGCCGGTGGTCCGCGCTGCAGTTAGTGCCGCTGCCGCATCGGCCATGAGGGATTCCCACCATTGCTGGTCCAGGTGCGCAAGCCTGCGGTATCGGGAGCTGGAACGCCACGAGCCTGCGAACGCGTGGTGCGCATCGGGATCGATGATCCGCACCACCGGCGTGGCGCCGGGCAGTGAAGCGAGTTGCGGCACTAGCTCGGTGATGCCTTCGCACCAGGCTTGCGCGATGTCGGTGCGGGCAGCGTGGTCGGAAGCTATGGGCTCGCCGTTCGGTAACGCCAGCCGGTGCATCACGGTGGCTGGCCCCATCACGGTGACGCTGCGATGCCCGAGCGGAGCGTCTTGGGCGTCATCCGCGGTGAGCTGGATGAGCTCACGCAAGCCGTTACTCGCCCGGCGCATCGCGATCCCAGCTTTAGCGCGGGTTCCGGTCAGCCGCCATCCGTGCGCTGTGAGGTCCACCGGCAACCCGGACAGATGCGTGATGGTGCGCTCCCACGCGGTGTCTGACGGCGACTCCGGAAGAGGCAGAACGTGTGGGCCGGATTCGAGTCCGCCAAACACCTCGTTGAGTAGCTGTGTTGCCCGCAATGGTGTTGCACGTAGCGGGGTGTGAGTTTGTGCCTGGCCCGGTGTGCGTGCCTGGGCGCGCGCCTGGGTACGAACCTGCGGCGCGCACACAACACCCTGCCACGCAATGCCCTGCTCGGTGTCTGCTGAACGCTCGGGAGCCGTAGAAGTAGAAGAAGTCATGATCACAATCAAGCCTGCCGGCTCAGTTGCGTTGTTCGGAGATCGCCTCGTGGTGGCGAATCACTTCAGCGATGATGAAGTTCAGGAATTTTTCGGCGAACTCCGGGTCTAGCTGCGCGTCTTTGGCAAGCGAGTGCAAGCGGGCGATCTGGGCGGCTTCACGCCCGGGGTCGCTTGGCGGGAGTTGGTGTTCGGCTTTGAGGTGGCCTACTCGCTGGGTGCATTTGAACCGTTCTGCGAGCAGATATACCAGCGTCGCGTCAATGTTGTCGATGCTGCCGCGGATCCGCAACAGTTCCTGCATCACGGCAGGGTCAACAGTGTCAGGTAGCGAGGATGCCGCCGGGTCCCATTCGTTGGTCACGATGCCTTCGTGTTGATCGCTCATAACCTCACCCTACGCAGTGAGTGCGGCCGGATTCCACGTTGATGAATGGGCTGAGGCAATTGTTGCTTGCCCAATCACACGGTCCCCGGTGTAGAGGACCATCGACTGGCCTGGTGCTACCCCGTTGAGTGTTTCTTCCAGCTCGGCTTCTACGCGGCGGCCGTGTTCGTCGTCGGCGACCCAGCGGGCGCGGCCCGGTACAGGTTTTCCGTGGGCGCGAACCTGGACGGTGACGTCCATCCATGCGCCGCTGGCGGCCTCGGCAGGTTCCGCACCCGCGAATGAGACGCGAATGCCACTGAGCCGATCCACGGCGAGCGCCTCTTTGGGACCGACAACGACTTCGTTGGTTTTCGGCCGGATCGAGAGCACAAAGCGCGGCTTACCGTCAGGTGCTGGGTGGCCGATAGCGAGCCCGCGGCGCTGCCCTACGGTGAAGGCTTGGGCCCCTTCGTGTTCGCCTACTTGGGTGCCTTCTTGGTCGATGATTTTGCCTGGCTGCATCTCGATCTGTTCGGCGAGCCAGCCGCGGGTGTCGCCGTCTGGGATGAAGCAGATATCGTGCGAATCGGGTTTCTCTGCCACGCCGAGGCCGCGGCGTTCAGCTTCCGCGCGGACCTCCGCTTTGGTGGGTGCGTGTGCCAGCGGGAACCAGCAGTGCGCGAGTTGGTCCTCCCGCAGAACACCCAGAACATAGGACTGGTCCTTGGCCATATCGGCGGCTCGGTGCAGGGTTGGGCGGCCGTCACCGTCCTGATCCACGCGGGCATAGTGGCCGGTCACGACCGCATCGAACCCTAGCGCGATCGCTTTATCAAGCAGGGCTTCGAACTTGATTTTCTCGTTGCAGCGCAGGCACGGGTTCGGGGTGCGGCCGGCGGCGTATTCGTCGATGAAGTCATCCACCACATCGGCTTTGAAACGTTCGGAGAAGTCCCACACATAGAACGGGATGCCGAGGGTTTCGCATGCACGGAACGCGTCGTTGGAGTCTTCGATGGTGCAGCATCCACGCGATCCGGTGCGTAGGGTTCCGGGCATGCGTGAAAGGGCGAGGTGGACACCCACGACGTCGTGGCCGGCTTCAACGGCGCGCGCCGCCGCTACGGCGGAGTCCACGCCGCCAGACATTGCGGCCAGAACCTTCATGAAATCCCCCTCAAAACTGTGGCCGGTCAATTCTGCTCAAGGCTGTGCGCAAGGGCAATTCTCTATTGTTTCATGCACCACCGGTGATGCCGTGATCTTTGTAGGCGCTAGTGGCGTTTGCGGGCGGTGCCAGCAATGCATGCGCGGGCTAACCGGCGCCTCTGGCTTGAGCGATGACCCCGGGGAGGGCGTCGATGAGCGCCTGCACTGATTCTTCGGTGGTGAGTGGGCCCATGCTGAAGCGTTGCACATCGGTTGCGTCTTGTTTGCTACGGCCCATCGCTAACAGGACGTGGGAGGGCTGCGCCATCCCGGCGGTGCATGCGGAGCCGGTCGAGGTCGCGAACCCGAGGCTGTCTAGGAGGAACAGGACCGAGTCCCCCTGGGCGCCTGGGACGCTCAGATGCACGATGCCGGGCAACTGCTGCGCTGAGTTCCCGCCACGTGATGCCCGGTTAGCGGCTGCCTGGACGCCGGATACGGTCGCGTTGGGGATGGTTGTGGTGATCGCGTGGACCAGTTTTTCCCGCAGGCACTCCAGCCGTTCAATCTCTTGGTCGAGGCTTGCTTGCGCGGCGGTCGCGGCAGCGGCGAAGGCTGCCGCGGAGGCGACGTCGGCAGTTCCGGAGCGTAGGCCACGTTCTTGTCCGCCTCCGTGGATGTGCGGTGTGAGCTGGGCGGTGCGGCGCACAATGAGCGCCCCGATCCCCACTGGCCCGCCGAGTTTGTGAGCGGTGATGGCCGCGGTGGTGATAGCAGGATTGTTCAGCTGTGTAGGGGTGTGTCCGAAAGCCTGCACCGCATCCGTGTGGAAGGGCACACCGTGCTCGGCAGCGATGGCTGCGGCTTCTTCGACTGGCTGGATGGTGCCGACCTCGTTATTCGCCCACATCAGGGTCGCCAGAGCGGTGCGTTCCGGCGCGTATGCTAGCGCGGCACGCCACGCATCGAGATCCACCACGGCATCCTCGGTGACCAGAACCAGCACGGGTTCGGCGCCGTGGTGTTGGGCGAGGTATTCGATCACATCAAGCACGGCAGGATGCTCAATCCCGGTATAGATGATGCGCGGCCGGGCCGGCTTGCCCACAGCTGGCTCCGGCTTGGAACCGGGCACTGCGTTGCGTTTGGCGTAGAGGCCCTTGATTGCGAGGTTATCGGCCTCGGTGCCGCCTGAAGTGAACACGATTTCAGCGGGATCAACCCCGGCGGCGTGCGCGAGCTCGATGCGCGCGGCATCGTGGATACGGCGAGCAGTGCGGCCCGCGGTGTGGAGCGACCCCGCGTTGCCGATAACCCCCATATGCTCGATGAGCGCGGCACGTGCCGGCTCAGACAGCGGGGTGGTTGCGGCGTGGTCGAAGTAATGGATCGGCTGATTCCTCACCCTCCCAGCCTAGCCCCGCTCCCCTGGCTGGCACTGCTGGCTCACTCCAGCCTGGTTCACTCCAGCCTGGTTCGTCCACCCTCGCTCCCCAGCGCTCACCGTGTTCCGCACCCGATGGGTGAGGTAAGGCAGAATATTGACTATGTCCGCCAGCCGCCGTCAAGCTTTTGAAACTCTCGGTCTACCCCCTAACGCTGACAGCCAAGCCATCCGTAAAGCGTTCCGTGCGCTTTCACGTACCCATCACCCGGATCTCGGCGGCGATCCCGAAACGTATCAGGCGATCACCACCGCCTATACGGTCCTGACCGACACTGCCGCTGCGGCACAAGCCGATACCGCGGCCGCTAGAGCTGCGACCGCACAGCCGCCAGCGAGTCCTTCTGCGCGGTCGAAGTCCGCGCCGTCTGCCCAGCGTCCAGCGCAGACCCGGCACGCATCGGGCGCTAGCGGCGCCGCTTCACGCGCCAACAGCACGGCCGCACACAACACAGACAACCGCTACACACCATCTGGCCCTGCTTCCCAGGACGTCACCTACGACGGCGCCCACCCTGCATTGAGTGAGCGTGACGCGCACACGCTCGTGCGGGGCTCTATCCGCCGTCGCAGCTTATTTGACCGCGCCGTCTACCGCGAGGCGCGCACCGCGGCCGTCATGGATCTTTTCGAACGCATCCACGAACACGTTCCTGCGGCCCGCATGGTGCTGGGCGTCCGCATCGACGGGACGGATATTGAAGCAGTGATTTTTGCTGGCCACCGTCTGCTCGCGGTTGATGTTGAGGCTTCCGTGGATGCCGAACACGCGTGGGATGGCACAACACTGCGAGCGAATGGGAAGCCCCTGGCTTATACCCCAGACCACGATGCGGTGCATGCGTTGGAACGCAAGATCGGCGGCAGCCGCGCTGAGGCGTTGCATGTGTTGTTCGTTCCGGGGCGTTCGGCTCAACATCCGGTGGTGAACCGGGTGGGCGCTACTGCGGGCGTCACGGGGCCTTCACCGATTGCGCGTGCCGCCGGCGAGGGGATTGCTTATCTTGCAGGTGGCCCGAACCCCAGTAGCATCAACCTTTCTGTGTATGGTCAGTTGCTCCAGTTCGCAGGACGCGACACACACAAAAAGAACACCGTTCCGTGATCAAACCGTTACATTAGCTAAACTGGCGGCGTGCTACGCATCGTCTTCAATACTCCTGAGATCCCCGGCAACACCGGTAACGCGATCCGGCTCGCTGCCATCACCGGCGCCGAACTGCATCTTGTGGAGCCGTTGGGTTTCGATTTTGAAGACGCGAAATTGCGCCGCGCTGGCCTCGATTATCATGATCTGGCTGTGGTTACGGTGCATCCGGACCTGGATACTGCGTTGCAGAAATTGGGGCCGGGACGTGTTTTTGCTTTCACTACTGACGGACACACCCGTTATGACACCGTGACCTACCGCGAAGACGATATTCTCCTCTTCGGTAAAGAGTCCTCCGGACTCACCGAAGAAGAAAAGAACCATCCGCGCATCACTGAACGTCTCACGATCCCGATGCAGCCGGCCCGCAGGTCTCTAAACCTCGCGAATTCGGCTTCCATCGCTGTCTATGAGGCGTGGCGGCAACACGGGTTCCCAGGTTCCCGGCCGCTGGATGCGGCACCTGCTGATCTCACTATTGGAAACGTTTAAGGAAAGGCTTACAACCATGAACCAACTGAATGAAGCCGACCTTGACGTACTCGGTGACTTTGAGGAACTCGACGGTTTTGAGGATCAAGAACACGGCCGTAGCCGCCGCAAGGCGCCTTCGGCGGGCAAGATCGCGGTCATCAGCGTCATCACGGTGGTTGTGCTCGCTGTGATCGGTTTCTTCGCGGTGCGTGCCATGTGGCCGTCTTCTGAAAAGATCGCAGGCGAGGTCGCGCAAGAGGTTCTCGACGCCCCGGACGCCCAGACCCACACCGCTAAGTCGAAAGACGGCGAGATTGAGGTGGTCACTAGCGCGGAGTTGAACTCGTACGCGGTCAAGGTCAAGGGTGTCCCTCACGCTCCGCAGAACAGCGAATACCAGCTGTATCTAAGCGACAAAGACAACGCGCTACGCCCCTCCACCTTGCTAGGTGGGCAGCCGAACGATGAGTGGGTCGGCGTCCGCAACGAACTCAACACGACGCGTGAAATCCACGTCACAATCGTCACCGAAGGCGGGCAGCAACGCCCACCAGCCAACGATGTGGTTGCCATCCAGATCCCGGAAGGCGCCGGTAAGTAGCGCGGATAGCGGAGGTGCTCGCTAGCGCCGCAGTAGAGGGCCACTAGCGGCAGGGCAGAGGGCCAGTATCGCCGCTGCTAAAGGCCGACTATCGGGACAGCTTAGAAACCGGCGATCGTCTCGGCGGAGTTCACGCACACCGCGTGGAACGACTCCGCCGCTTTCGCATCGTCCGAGGCGGCGCGTTGCTGGGCGATGCGTGCGGCTTGGTGCCGCACAAACTGTTGCATCTTCTCCACATCCGGGTGTTGGGATGCGTGCTTGAGAAGGGCCTCGATCTTGGTTTCGAGGCTCGCTGTGATGTCCACGGCCATGTTCGTTAGGCGCCCCGGTTGCCCGAAGTACCACAGGTGACGCAGTTTGTGTGGCTCGAGGCCCGCTTCCAGTAGCTCCGGGTATGCGTAGGGGTTCTCCAAGGATGGATACACTGCGTGGGTGACCGCTTGCCCTACAGCAAGGTGGTCAGGATGTGATTTCTGGAAGCTCGTGTAGTCCCGCTCAGGGTGGTGGGTCAAGATCAGGTCCGGGCGCACTCGGCGTCCGATCTCCACGATGTCCTTGAGCAGCTCATCACTCACGTGCAGGTCCCCGTCCGGGTAGTCCCAGAACTCGACCGAAGCGATCCCCACAACCTCTGCCGCTTCCCGCTGTTCCTCCCGACGGCGCGATACAACATCATCGCCGCGGGCCTCATCGCTGAAACCGCCGGCGCCCCCGCCGGTCACCACGGTGAGGTGGATGTCGATGCCGCCTGCCGCCCACCGTGCCAGTGTTCCAGCGGCGCCGAAGTCAACATCGTCTGGGTGCGCTGTCAGCACCAGAACCTTCGATATACCCACCGGGGCGCCTGTGGCCGGGTCAAGCGCGCCAGCGCCTTCTACCCCGGCGCCCTCTACCGCAGCGCTCGCTACTCCGGGGCCCTCTACCTCGGCCGTCGAATCCACGGCCGTCGAATCTACTGACATCGAATTCACCGACGCTGAAGCGTTCACGACACTGCCCTACTATCCCTGTTGTTTACGGGCGCGGATAGCTTCAGCAGCTTGAGGTAGGACCGTGTTCAGATCGCCTACGATACCGAAATCAGCGATATCGAAAATAGGGGCGTCCATGTCAGTGTTCACCGCGACGATCGTGCCGGACTGGCGCATGCCCGCAACGTGGTGCACCGCACCTGATATACCGGCTGCGATATACAGGTCAGGCCGCACCGTGGCGCCGGTCTGCCCCACTTGTGTGTTGTGTGGGATCCAGCCTTCATCGGTCGCATCACGTGTTGAACCGACCGCGCCGCCGAGGGCGTCAGCGAGCTGTTCGACCGGGCCGAAATCGCCGTCGGTACCGCGGCCGCCCGAAACCACAACTCGGGCCGAGGACACGTCGGGGCGTCCGTCGTAAACCACCGGGGTGCGGGAGATAATCTGTGCGCCTTCACGCCCGCCCGTGCTCAACGTAACCACCTCGGCGGTCTGTGCGGCAGCCTGCGCGGAAGCGGGAACGCCCGGAACCAGCGTTAGGAAAGCGGTCGCCGTGGTGGGGCGCACTGCAGAGCTCCACTCCCCCGAAAGCACATCCTTACGCACCGCAAGACCCGAGGCCGCGGTGAGTGGGCCTTCAGTTGCAGGCTCAACGGCGGAAACTTGAGTGATGAGCGCCGACTCCGTAAGCGCGGCCGCACGCGCCATGACTTCGGTTTCGATCGGCTCGATGCTGCTGAGCACCGTCACGGCCTCGCTTGCACGCACGGCACCGACCAAAACATCGGCCTGCCCCACCGCAACAGAGCCCGACGGATCCTGTTCAGCCGCATACACCCGCTGAGCGCCCGCGGCACCCAACGCCGCGACCGCATCGGCTGAGACGGCCGAACCCACGGCAACAGCAACGGGCCCTAAACCGGCCGCAACACCGAGAACTTCCTGTTGGGAAGCCGAAAGCTGCGGCCCAACAGAATCCAGATACACAAGAACAGTCACAAGAAACTCCAGAAACGTCTAAAACCCGATACCGAGAAACTCTGCCGGCCGCAGACACCCCGCCTGCCGCGCACGAGGGTTAGAGCAGATTATTTTCAGCTAAATACTCAGCCAGCGCCTCACCAGCTGCACCATCATCAACAATCACACGGCCCGGTTTACGTGCCGGAACCGGTTCCGCAGCAGTCACAACAGCAGAGGCCGCAGACGCCCCCACCCAGTCAGCAGACAAGCCGAGATCCGCAAGCGTGACCGTGTCCGTCTTCTTCTTCCGGGCGGCAAGCATCGACTTGAAGTTCGGGTAGCGCGGCTCATTAGCCTGATCCGTAACCGAAACCACCACCGGCCAGCCGCTAGCAACCTCAAGCACCTCGCCGATACCCTGGCGGCGGCCACGCAACTGGCCCGCATCAAGCTCAAGCGAATCCAGCATCGTCAGCTGCGGCCAGCCAAGACGCGCGGCGACCAGGGAAGGCATGACACCCATCTCCGCGTCAGTGGATTCCATGCCGAAAACCACAACATCCGGGTTCTCGCCCCGGATCGCGGCCTCCAAAACACGAGAGGTCGACAACGCATCAGAACCAGCCAACTCGTCATCCAGAACATGAACGGCCCGTGTTGCTCCCATCTGCAGGGCCTTCTTCAACGCGGCTTTAGCTCCGTCTGGGCCCATCGTCACAACAGTGACCGGGCACACCTTGTCCCCGCCAGCAGCCTCAGACAACGCGACAGCCGCCTCGATGGCGTTCTCATCCAGCTCAGACAAGATCGACTCCTCACGAACCAGGCGGTTCTCCGAATCGAACTGCCGCTCAAACTGAGCATCAGGAACGTACTTGACCAAGACCATCACATGCTGTGGGCTCGTCTCGGCTGTACTCATGTTTTCACTCCTGCTCGCAATGAACACAAACTGCTCTCGATGAACAAAAAACGGTGGCTTATACGATGCCTTCCGTAGTCCATCGTATAAGCCACCGCCCGCATCGTGGCATCCCGCAGCCAGAAAGTAGGCGTCCACGCTGGCTGATTGATGCGAATGCGCTCGTTGATTTATGCGTCAGTGCCACCCAATGTGGCGTCCATGGTGTGTTCCTCGCCGTTGCGTTTGACTGTCACCTTGACGGTAGCGCCCTCCGGGTAGGAACGGATGGTCGCGGTCAGGTCAACGGCGTCATTCATGCGTTTATCGTTCACCTTGGTGATGACGTCATCCTTCTGGATGCCTGCTTTCGCAGCCGGTGAGTCAGGTACAACCTCGGAAACCACCGCGCCTTCCGTGAAGATCGTGGAACGGCCCGCGTTTGAAGGCTGAGCACGCGCCATCAGACCGAGCTGGCCGTGGGTCGCTTTACCGTTGCTCATGAGCTCTTGGGCAACACGCTGGGCGATGTCGCCTGGCACGGCGAAACCAAGGCCGATAGAACCGGATTGGGCGCTTGGCGAGTAGATCGCTACGTTCACCCCGATCAGCTCGCCCTTGTCATTGACGAGCGCCCCACCGGAATTACCGTGGTTGATCGAGGCGTCAGTCTGCAACACGTTGATCGAGATACGCCCGGAAGGTTGCTGACGCTGTTCTTGCCCGGGGATCCGGAACTCCGGCAGGTCTTTATTGTTGGGGTCATCTTCCGGGGTCGATTTGACCGCCGAAGATGCGATCGAGATCGAGCGTTCACGGTTAGAAATAATGCCGGTAGACACCGTGTTCGGAAGCCCCAACGGCGCACCGATCGCGACCGCTTCCGAGCCCACGTTCACATCGTTCATATCAGCGAACTTGATCGGGGTGAATTTCGTATCCCCAGGGTTATCGATCTTCACAACCGCGAGGTCATAGAGCGGGTCTTGGCCCACCAATCTGGCTGGATAGGTTGTTCCGTCCGAGGTCTGGACCTCGATGGTCGCTTTATCTGAAGCACCGCTGAGCGTTGCGACGTGCTGGTTGGTGAGTACGTAGCCGTCTTCAGAAATGAACACACCCGAGCCTGTGCCGGACTGTTTGCCATCGCTTGCGGAGATCGTGACGACGGATGGCATCGCGGTTGCTGCCGCGAGTGAAACCGGGGTCGCGGACTTGGGGTCACCACCGAACTGTTCCTGATAAGCCTGTTGCGCGGCAGGGCTGTTCGCGGCGGGGTTCTGTCCGGAGTCAGAGTGGTTGAATGCAACCACACCCGCGCCGGCGCCGCCGCCTGCAACAGCACCCAGGATCAAAGCCCCCGCAACGATCCCCCAACCGGGACGCCGCGATGTGCCGCGTTGCTTCTTCTTACGCCCACCAGACGGTTGCGACTCATGTGGCTGCTGACCCAGCTGCTGCGTGTAATACTGCGGCGACTGCTGGGTCTGCGGCGACTGCTGAGTCTGCGTTGGCTGCTGAGTCTGCGTTGGATGTTGAGTCTGTACCGGCTCTTGTTGCTGTTGCGGGCCGGGGCTTGGTGGAGGCGGCTGAGTATGTTGCTGGCCTGGCTGGTTCTGATTGCCGGGGTAGCCCTGTTGGCCGGCTGGATAAGAATTAGACATCTGCGGGCTTTCTCATAGAGATGATCAAAACTTCTACGAACAGAGTAGCGATATCCCCTGAAAAGCGGCTGGACGGTCAATCCGCGGTTTCTTGAAGCTCACCGAAAGAATGCTTGATGAGGGGCCGTTATGTGGAAAACTTTGAATATGGCGCTTCTCATCGACATGCTTGATTCCTCGACCGTGACCGCGGCACAGGCCTTCGCATCGCACGCTGTTCCAGCTCAGTTCAACGCGGCGCAGGATGCCGTGATTCGGGATAGTTTTGAACGTACCGCTTCAAGTTCGTCTCTGTTCGGCTTGTTGATTTTCTTCATTATCGGGTTTGTGATCACGGCCGTTGTTTTCAACATGAAGGGTTCGAAGGCGCGCAGGGAGCGGCGTGAGAGGTGGCGGAACTCGCCAGGCTGGGGCGCTACCGGCCTGCCGGTGGGTGGCGTGCCGGAGGATGCGCCGCAGGTTCTGTCCGCTGAGCAGCTGGATGCTAAACGTAAGGACGCCTCCGCTGCCTTGATCGCCGCCGATGAGGCGGTTCGTGCCGCAGGCCAGGAGGTTGATTTCGCGGTCGCTGCCTATGGTGAGGAGAAAGTTGAGTCTTTCCGCGCATCATTGGATGAGGCCCGTGCTGATTTGTCTGCTGCGTTCGAGCGGCAGCAGTTACTTGACGATGACACCCCTGATTCCCCGCAGGATCAGAACGCGTGGCTTGAGGAGATCCTGCAGCGCACCAAACGAGCTATCGACACGTTGCAGGCTCGCGCTGACGAGTTCAGTCAGCTCCGTAACGTGGAACATGATGCGCCGCAGCGTATCGATGAGCTCAATGCCGCGTTGATGCAGCTAGTGGGCCGGCTCGAGCAGGGCCAAGCGAATTTGGGTGGTATCGAACAGGAATACACCGCAAGCGCTCGTGAGCGTGTGGATGGTGTTGTCAAGCGGGCAACGGGCCGTTTGGAAGACCTTTCTGCAGCGTTGAATAATGCCCGTACCGCGTGGGGTTCCGGGAACCAGCCGAGCGCGGCACTTGCGATTGTTCAAGCCGAAACCGCGCAGGTGGATGCCGAGGCCCTGGTCACTCGTGTTGAGACGGTCAAGCAACGGCTGGCTACCGCCCAGCAGGAGTTGCCGCAGCATATTCATCAGGCTGAGAAGGATATCGATGCGGCACGGGCGATGGTGGATGCTGGCCGTTCCGCGTTGCAGGGCCCGGCTGATCGTTTGGACCGGGTGATCAAGAAGATCTATAGCCAAATGGATGCTGGCCCGCATGATCCGATTGCGTTGACGGATGAGCTGGCAACCGCGCATGATGCGTTGAGTGATCCGCTCGGCCAAGCGCAGTCGGAAGATGAGAAGCGTGCGGGCGCTCAGGCGCGCCTGGATGATCTGGCGAACCGTGCTGCTGCCCGTATCGAGTCTGTTGAGGATTATGTTCGCGCGAACCGCAACAAGGTGGGTTCCACCACTCGCACGCGGCTTTCTGAGGCGCAACGGTTCTTGAACCAGGCGATGGATATGCGCGCTACTGACCCAGTGACGGCGGCTCAGCACGCTGACCGTGCGCTCAAGCTCGCTGAGGCTGCAGCGCGTAACGCCGAGGCGGAAACCGCCAGCCGTAGTGATCAAGATGACCCGCTTGAGAGCGTCTATAACATCTTCAACCCGACGTTCTCCGGTTCACGCAACGGGGTTCCGCGCATCACGTTCGGTTACGGTTACCCCAACGACAACCGGCGCAATTCCAGACGCCGCCGCCCGTACTGATGCAGCCCTGGGGCGTTAGCAACCGCGCATTAATGCGCGTTGACGCTGGCGATTTTCGTGCCACTAGCGAACTTTGCGCCGCGGCCTCTACTCATCGATCAAGAAGCACACTAGTCTGAAATCTGGATGTTTCTCGTCTGATCATTCATCAGCTTTCCGCCATCATCATTGAAGGAGAACCATGGCAAAGAAACAGTCGATCCTTGGCCGTATTGGCCAGTTGGTCCGTGCGAACATCAACGCGATGATCGACAACGCGGAGGATCCGCAGAAGATGCTGGATCAGATGATCCGCGACTACACGGACAACATCCGCGAAGCTGAAGCGGCTATCGCGACCACGATCGGTAACTTGCGCCTGGCTCAAGAGGACCACCAGACTGACGTTAGGGCCGCTCAGGAGTGGGGCCAGAAGGCTCTCGCTGCGTCGAATAAGGCTGATGAGTTCCGTTCTCAGGGTAATTCCGCGGACGCTGATAAGTTCGATAACCTCGCCAAGGTTGCACTGCAGAAGCAGATGGCTGCTGAGAACGATGTGAAGGCCGCTGAGCCGGGCATCAAGGCTCAGGAGGATGTGGTTGAGCGGCTGAAGAACGGCCTTGCTCAGATGAAGAACAAGCTTGAAGAGCTGCGCACTAAACGCAACCAGCTTGTTGCCCGCCAGAAGTCCGCTGACGCTCAGAGCAAGGTCAACGAGGCTCTCGGCTCGATCGACATCATGGATCCGACCAGCGAGATCTCCCGTTTCGAGGAGAAGATCCGCCGCCAGGAGGCACAGGTTCGCGGCCAGCAGGAACTGCACGCATCCTCGATCGATTCGCAGTTTGAGCAGCTTGAGGACCTCGGCGAACAGACTGAGGTTGAGGCGCGTCTCGCTGCCCTCAAGCATGGCGCTGGCAAGGGCGCACCTAAGGCTGTTGAGTCCCAGGCTGGCGGCGGGCAGGCTAGCGGTGGCAAGATCGACGAGGACTTGACTCCGGAGCAGCTCGAAGCGCTGCGTAAGCTCGAAGGCTAAGCCCGGTATAGACACAGCCAGAAGGCCGGTTCCCTCATGTTTCGAGGGAACCGGCCTTCTGCTGTGTTCGCGGCCCATGACAACTGTCATGGGTAAGTGGTGACACCTGCTATGCGTGCGTTCCTCGCTGGCTCATTAGCGTGAATTGCATGAAGAGAACACACCTGACGAGGGAACAGAATTCTCCCGCTATAGAACTCACCCCAGCTATAGAACTGCGCGGAGTGAACAAAACCTTCAACGCGCGTTCAGGCAATCCCGTGCACGCTTTGAAGGACGTTAGCCTCACGGTCCAGCCCGGTGAGATCATTGCCCTGCTGGGCACTAATGGGGCCGGCAAGACCACGCTGGTGGACCTGATTCTGGGGCTCACCACCCCATCGTCCGGGTCTATCAAGGTCACGGGTCAGGCCCCTCAAAAAGCGGTGTATCAGCAAAAGATCAGCGCCCTCATGCAAACCGGTGGCCTGCTCAGCGACCTCACGGTCAAGGACACGTTGAAGATGATCGCTTCGACCTTCCCGCGCCATCTGCCTCTGGATGAGGTTATCGAGCAGGCGCATCTGGAACCGATCTATAAACGCCGCGTCGGCAAGTGTTCCGGCGGTGAGCAGCAGCGGATCCGTTTCGCGTTGGCGATTCTCGGCAACCCGGACGTCCTCATTCTTGACGAGCCGACCGCCGGCATGGATGCCGGCGCTCGCCATCGATTCTGGGAGTCCATGAAGCATCAGGCTGAGCAGGGCCGCACCATCATCTTCGCGACCCACTACCTGGAGGAAGCAGACCAGTTCGCCCAACGCATCGTGCTGATCAACAAGGGCGAGGTCATCGCGGACGGCACCACCGATGAGCTGCGAAACATGAGCTCCAACCGCACGGTGAGCGCCACGTTCCCAGGCGGGGTCCCGGAGTTATCGGGGTTGCCAGGCGCGGAAAGCGTTGAGGCTCACGGCAACCGTGTGCACATCACAACCCAGGATTCCGATGCGCTTGCCCGGTACTTACTGACCGAAACTGACGCTTGTGACCTTGAAGTGACAAGCCACGGCCTCGAGGACACATTCCTCGCCCTGACGCAGAACAGCGGCCAGACCCAGAACAACGAGGAGGACTAAGCACATGTTGAGCACTACGTTGAGGTTCACCGGGCATGAGCTGTTGCGTCTGCGCCGGGACATGACCACGATCTTCTTCAGCGTCGGGCTACCGATCTTCTTTTACCTCATCTTTGGCGCGTTGCAGAGCTACGGTGAGCAGGAGATGAACGGCGGTAACCTCGCCGCGTACGTGATGCTGGGCATGGCTTTTTACGCTGGTGTGGTTGGTGCGGTCGGTGCGGCCGGTTCATCCGTGACGGATAGCCGTAGCGGGTGGGGCCGGCAGCTCGCTCTGACTCCCCTACGCCCGTGGCAGTTAGCTTTCGCTAACACGGTAAGTATCGCTGTGCGTGCGGTGTTACCGATCGCCGCGGTATTCATTGTCGGGGCCCTCACGAACGCGAAAATGCAGCCCGAACAGTGGGCGTTGACGTTCATTGCGTGCGTTCTGTGTTCGATCCCGTTCGGTTTTTATGGCTTGGCGTGGACGCTCGTGGTCCCTAAAGAGAACACGGTGGGGATCGCTACCGGCTCCATTGTGATCATCGCTTTCGCTGCCAACATGTTCATGCCATTGACGGGGGCGTTGCTGGATATTGGCCGGTTCACCCCGATGTATGGCGCCATGATGCTGGTTCGGTGGCCGCTGGCCGAGGGCGGGCAGGTAGCTGGCATGGGATTTACATACGAGCCGATGTGGCACGCCTGGGTTAGCATCTCGGTATGGACGGCGATCTTCGTGGGCTTCTGCCTGATGATGCGCAAACGCGACAAGAACCGAAGCTGATGCACCCTTTCAAAAACTTCCAGCTCAACAACGCGATCTTCGCCGCGATATGGCTCGTTTTCCTGGCCGCGGTCTTGGTCCAGGTTTACTTGGGGGCGGGCTATAGCGCCAGGGATAAGGTGTGGATGACGGCGTGCGTGGCCGTCTTTTCAGCCTTCTATTTCTGGGCGTTCGGCTCGATGGAGAGCCATCCGAGCGGCTGGAGTCAGTTCTCTCGGGCCATGCTGCGGTGGGCCGTCTTGCTGGTGATTGCGTTGGCGAGCGTTCCAGTCATCAAGACAGGTGTGATCAGTTACGCGCCGTATCTAGCAGCGATGCTGGGGTTCTCGGTGCCGTGGAGGAAGTCGCTCCCCATCGTGGCCGCGACTGGTGTTGTTGGCACTCTCGCGGTGTGGTTTGTAGCGCCGGAGGATCTTGGCTGGTCATCGCTGGTCTTGTTCGCGACGCCGTTCCTGTTGGTCGCGGTGGGTGTTTTCAGTCAGTACGATGTGTCTCGCTATCAGTTGCAGCATGAGCTTGACCTTGCTCAGCAGCGGGAAAACATCGCTACCGACGTGCACGATCTTCTGGGGCACTCTCTCACTGTCATCAATCTGAAGTCTGAGGTTGCGCGCCGGGCCCTTCATAACAACGCCGAGCAGGCGGAGAAGGAGCTCAAGGAGATCGCTGAGCTGTCCCGACTGGCGCTTGCGGAGGTTCGCGCGACGGTCACCCAGATGCGCACGCCAACCTTCGCAGGTGAGGTGCAGGGGGCGCGCCGGGCTCTGGAGACGAAGGGCATCACCGCGCATCTTCCGGAACGTCTGACGCCGGCGGGTGAGCACGAGACTGTGTTCTCGTGGTGCTTGCGTGAGCTGACCACAAATGTGGTCCGGCATTCCGGTGCGAACACCTGCTGGGTCAGCGTGAACGCAGATAAGCTGCAGGTGACTGACGACGGCAGCGGGTTCAGCACCGATACCGTGCAGAACCGCGAGGGCGGTCTGGCTGGGCTGCGTGAGCGGGTTGAGGCCGCTGGCGGGCGCCTCATCGTGCGCCGTGAGCACGGGCTGACTAGGGTTCTGATCACGATGAGCGGCGATAGCGAACTGATGCGTGACGGCGCTGTGGTGCAGGAGGCGAGCGAATGAACAGGATTCGTGTGTTGATCGCTGAGGACCAGTCCCTGGTACGCGGCGCGTTGGTTGCGTTGCTGGGTTCGGAGACGGACATCGAGGTTGTCGCGGAATGCGCTACAGGGACCGAGGCTATAGACCTCGTGCAGCAACAACCCATTGATGTGGCGCTACTGGATATTGAGATGCCTGGCCTCAACGGCCTCGATGTTGCCGAGAAGTTGGCTGGGCATCCGTGCCGCTGCCTGATTGTGACGACGTTCGGTAAAGCCGGGTATGTGAAACGGGCGATGAAGGTGGGTGTGGACGGCTTCATCGTCAAAGATACACCACCTGATGAGTTGGCGGACGCGATCCGGCGAGTGCATTCCGGGTTGCGCGTGATAGACCCAACCCTGGCACGTGACAGCTTACTGGTACCCGATAATCCCTTGAGCGAGCGGGAATCTGAGGTGTGTCAGCAACTGTTCCAAGGCAAGAGCGCACCCGCGATCGCGAAAGCCTTGCACCTATCCCCTGGCACGGTGCGTAACCACATTTCCAACATTATGGCGAAAACGGGTGCAGCTAACAGGTTTGAGGCCGCCCACCTCGCTAAAGCGAACGGTTGGATCTAGTCCGCACCAGCTTGTCACGCGGTGTTCACGTATTCCTGCCCTGTATTTCAACCGTCTGCGCCACGATATTGCCACTAGAGCATCCCAGCTCTGGGGAAAGGCTTTCTATGGCGCAGTCACTCAAACCTCGACAAGATTCTTCAGCGCTTCCAGGCAAACACGGTTTCTTAGGCCCAGACCGGTGGTGGCATCTGTCTTTCGGAACTCTCATGGCCGTCACGCTCGCGGTGTTTATGAGCTGGTCCTTCACCTATGTTGATCCGGGCGCGAACAAGGCCGTCCTCGTTCTGACGATCCTTTTCGGATTGTTCATGGCGTTCAACATCGGCGGTAACGACGTCGCGAACTCGTTCGGTACCAGTGTTGGCGCGGGAACGCTGACGATGAAACAGGCGCTCATCATCGCTGCAATCTTCGAGGTCAGTGGCGCGGTGCTCGCTGGCGGCGAGGTTACGGAGACGGTGCGTTCGGGCATCGTAGACCTCAACGCGATCGATCTTGCGCCGATGGACTTTGTGTTCATCATGATGTCGGCGCTGTTCGGCGCGGCGATCTGGCTTTTGGTTGCTTCCCGCATGGGTTGGCCGGTTTCGACGACGCACTCGATTGTTGGCGGTATTGTTGGCGCGGCGCTCGCGTTGGGTTTCGCGACCGGCACCGGTGGCTTCGAAATGGTGCAGTGGAGCGAGATCGGAAAGATCGTGCTCTCGTGGGTGTTGTCGCCGCTGCTGGGCGGCATTGTTGCGTGGGTTCTGTTCGGGCAGATCAAGAAGCACATCCTGGTTTATAACGAGCAGGTGGATGTGAAGCTGCGTGAGCTCAGGCGTGAGCGTGCTGAGCTGCGTACCCGCCATAAGAAGGCTTTTGAGCGGCTCGACGAGCTGCAGAAGATTTCCTACACGAACGCGATGGCCCGTGACGCTTCGGTGTATCAGCGTGAGGACTTGGACCCGGAAGAGCTCGAGTCTGAGTATTACCGGGACCTGCACAGCGTAGAGACCCGCGCTCGGGAGGTTCAAGCGCACCGCGCGCTTGAAACCTGGGTTCCGTTGCTCGCGGCGTTCGGCGCGGTTGTGATCGGTTCGATGATGCTGTTCAAGGGGTTGAAGAACCTCAATTTTGAGCTCAGCTCGGTCGGTAACTTCCTGATTCTCGGGATGATCGCAGCGACTGTGTGGATGGCGGTTTTCATCTTCGCGCGTTCGCTCAAGAAGCATGATCTTTCGCGTTCGACGTTTGTGTTGTTCAGCTGGATGCAGGTTTTCACGGCGTCCGCGTTTGCGTTCAGCCATGGTTCTAACGACATCGCTAACGCGATTGGTCCGTTCGCGGCGATCCTCGATGTTCTCAAAACCGGTCAGATCAACGACGAGGCCGGGGTTCCGCCTGCCGTGATGCTGACCGCCGGCGTCGCGCTGATTGTCGGTCTGTGGTTCATCGGCCGCTTTGTGATCAAGACCGTTGGTTCTGGCTTGACTGAGATGCACCCGGCGTCCGGTTTCGCGGCGGAGCTTTCCGCGGCGGGTATCGTGATGTTGGCATCGGTTATGGGCCTGCCGGTTTCTTCGACGCACATCCTGATTGGTGCTGTCTTGGGTGTGGGCATTGTCAACAAGGCCGCTAACTGGAAGCTCATGAAGCCGATCGCGCTCGCATGGGTCATTACGGTTCCGGTCGCAGCCATCTTGGGCGCGGGAGGCGTGCTTGCCCTGCGCGCCGTCTTCGGCGCCTAACTAAGTAGTGTCCTTGTGGCGGGCAGGTTTTCGGACCTGCCCGCCACGTTTTATGTGTGGGAATTGCCTGACGGCTGGGCAGTGGTTCAGGTCGCAAAGCGGAACGCGTAACCCATATGCTGGGGTGAAGTTGAGAGCCTAGTGACGCAGTTTAGGACGCAACGGCAAGCCAAGCCAGTGGCTACTGTGTGTTGCGTAGATCTTCCAAAGGTTTGCGGTCGTGGGCTGGACGCCAGTCTGGGAGGACGTGCTCGCTGTCTTCAATCTCGTCAATGTGGCGTTCAGTTGCGGGTTTGCCGGGCACGAGTTTGTTACCTCGCACAACGAAGTGCTAAGGCTAAAGATGGAACAAACCGAGGCGGCGGCGCGGATACGAGCCGGCCGGTGTACGAGTCACGCGGTCTATTGGTGTTGAGAATTTTTTATGAACATTATTGACGCTAAGGGTTATCTAACTTAACATTTTTCTTGTCTCTAAGAGGAGGCCGTAGTCCAGATTCCCAAGCTGCACTACCCGCCGTCAATCAAGACAGCACGACGAAAGGAATGAAGACCATGAATCTTCGAAAATTTGTGAAGCTGACGACTGCTAGTACCTGCACAATTGCGTTGTCATTAGCATTTGGCGGAGTAGCTAATGCCACGCCACTTAGCGAGTACACACCATCGTCTCAACAAATTTCTCACGGCACACAACGCACCACACCAGCCCCTGTATTATCGGAGGATCAGCTATTAGCTGCTTTTAAAGCGATTGAAGAGATTCCTGAGAGTGTCCTTCAAGCCGGAGATGCTGTAGCGCAATCTTGGCTCAAAGCGCGACTGGGAGATGGATTTCACTCAGAGTCAGGTGCGATTACCACTTTTGGAGTAGTCGGCTGTGTTAGTGCTATCGGCCTTGCCATCGTGACAAACCTTCCAATCTTTAAGATTACGAAAGTCCGTACGGCTCTGAAAGCTGCTGGTGGTGCAACTAAGTTTGCAAAGACTTTCAAGCGTGTTTACGATGCACAGCGGAGAGCAAAAGTACCATTTAAGACGGCAGTTTCGCGGGCCGTTAAGCGGGCTGCAAAAAAGGCTGGACCAGAAGCTCAACAGACTTTGATCGAACTCTTTAACCTAGGGAATGTTTATAGTGCTTGCTTCGAGTAAGGATAGAGTGCGAAAGCAAAAAGAGGCACGAATAATTATTTTCGTAATGGGAATCCTCGGATTAACATTGCTAATTCTTAGTTTTTGGGTTGATACCGGAAAGATCGGAGCCGTTTTGTGTGCGGGGGCTCTTATTGGACATCTGGCAACCTGGAAAAGTAAAACCAATGTTCAACCACGTGATCAAAACAGGAAATCATGATCAGTTCGTTGTTTTCACCATGAAATAAGATACAGGCTGCACCACCGTATAACAGCAGGTGAGAGCCTGCTATTCCCGCTAAAGTTATGGGTGTCTCCATTGTGGAGGCACCCATAACTATTATTGAAAGAAGGCCACCACGGGTTTAATCAATTGGTTACGTGGCACCACCGCCCGCAAAAGTGATGACCACGTGCTTGGTTCTTCTTATAGTTTATTGTTCGAGCACACCAGCTCGGGTAGGTTGGGGACTGAACGCTCCGCGATGCATACGGCGGCGGTCTATTCGTGTGTGCGGATTTTAGCTGAGTCGATTGCCGGCTCGCCATTTTATCCACGATAGATTGGGAGCGTATGAACGACTGGATGAATGAGACGAAAGTCGAGATAGAAACTTTTGTCCTCAAAGGGACAGGGGTTATGTTTCCTGAGTTTTTCGCTCAGCAACATGACGAGCATCTGGTATCTATTTCCGCTAATCCAGGCGAGGCGGCTCGTTGGTGGCATTGGCAAAACGATAAGTGTTTCCCTGGTGAAGGCTGGGCTTCTTTCATGCTTAACGGGGTTCAGATCATGCCGATGGATGCGTGGACGAACGTCGCTATTTTTTGGCAGGAACTACTTAATGCTCTTGAGAGCTATGTATCCACTGGTAGGGGGCAAGGGGAGTTTAGCGAGGAAACAGCTACCTTCTCCCTCGTGAAGAGGGGAACGATAGCTGTTTTTGAGCTACGCGGACAGAGGTATCCGGTGGAGCCTGATTCTTTCATCAAGGCGGTATTGGGGGCTGCGCGAGAGTTCTTTACCTGGGTTGAAGAATATATTGGAGGAATCGACAGAACAAGCCTGGTGAGGATTGAGACGCTGATGGATGGCCTCAAGTAACGAGGCATTCGGTGCCGTTGATCGCAATACACGCTGGTGGATAACCACATGGCCACCACTGCGAAGCCTTATCCCGCGCTCACTGAGCAGATCCAGCGCCCGCTCGATTCGATCATCGAAATGGCCATTCAAGTCGACCGGGCAGGTGTGACACAGGTTCCCCTTCGTAGTCGCTGGACCATTGATTCTTTTCGTCTTCTTTCTCATTGATGCGTCGCTGATCTCTTTGTTAGCGGTCTGGATGGCCAAGGCGGCGAACGAGGGCAGTTTAGAGCGCAATCAATTAATCGGCATCCGGACCAAAGCGACCTTGGCATCGGATGAGGCCTGGGGTGTAGCGCACAAAGCGGCGATCCCCTACGCCATTCCCACCGTCGCCTTGACGCTGCAAGTCGTCATCCTGATCTGGGGCAGCGTCATAGGCCACCGCCGCGCCAAGGATGTCGCGCCCTAATAACGGATCAACAAGCGGGCGAACGCGCTGTTTCGCCGCAGGAACCAAACTCTCTCCGCCCCGCCCCTTACCCAGCCTTCTGCTTGCTAGCATCAACGTATGGCTCGCAAGCGTAAAACCCTGCCGGAGAACTTCACTGAGATCCTCGAAAGCGGCGACCTCGATGCGATGAAGGCCGTCTACAATACGTGCCTGCTGGAGGCGACAACCGGGTATTACAAGCGCACAGCGCTCGCGTTGGTTGAATCCCCGCCAGAGTTGGTGCGCTGGCTGCTCGAGCAGGGTCTTGACATCGATATTCAGGACCACTTCGGCTACACGCCCCTGGCTGCTGCGGCGAGCAAATGGAACATCCCACGTATGCAGCTGTTGCTGGAGCTTGGCGCCAACCCCAATCCTGAAAGCAGGCACCTACCGCTCATGATCGCGGCGAACTCGTACCGCGTCGAAGCCGTACGTCTGCTCCTCGAGCACGGCGCCGACATCCACGCCCTCGAATGGCCGCACGATCGCACCGCAGCTGACAAGGCCGTGGCTCACTCCTACGGAGGCTACAAGCTACCTTACATCGTGGAGACTTTGTCCTTCCTGCTCGACTCCGGCGCGCACCTGACCGACGACGGCCGCGGCTTCGTCAGGCAGATCGGTAAGGAACATGCCCAGACCGCACGGTTGAGGAAGGAGAGCACCGACGGGACCCGAGCCGTCGACGCCGCTATGGCGGAACTGTACCGGCTCTCCGGGGTTCCGCCGGTGCAACTGATCGAAGCGCACGATGGAACCAGCCGCATCGAAGTCCCTGACCTTCCGGTGCGGAAACAGTTCTCGTGGCTGTGGGATTACCTAGTTCCTATGGGCGGGCCCGCGGAGACCGTGCAGGGTGAAGTGGTGCGCATCGCGGGCAGGATAGGCGGCGAGCTGTTCAATAACGGCGGCGGGAACTGGGACGACGACTACCGCGCTATGTGCGATACCTGGTTGAACATCGTAGGAACGCGCGCGACGGCCATCGCGTCATTGAGGCGGGGGCTCCTTGACAAGAATGCGATCAAGGCGATCGAGGCCGCGTCAGTGCAGTACGTGATCGAGCACCCTGATCCGGTACCGAACAGCGATGATCTCCCCTACCAGCGTTAACCCGGCGTTGAGGATGCCCAGCGCAGGCGATCCTCTAGTACTTGCGCAGGCGCTCCAACGGTGCGCGGTCGGTTGCTGGGGACCATCTAGCTCAGGGTGAATCTTGCTTCCCCGCTTTAATCGGCCAGAGCTACCTCTAATTTGATTCGATCGGGATCCTCAAAAAAGACTGCATAGCTTTCACCTCCACCTGCATGGGGGTACCTGTCATCATACAACAAAGTGACCCCTTTGGTTAAAAGTTTTTCTCTCAGAAGATCAATTTCTTCAGGGTCAGTGCAAGAAAAAGCCAGATGGTTCAGGCCTATATTGCATCGGTTGTATCCGTTCGCCACATATTTATTTTGGGCTTGAACGAAAACGAGATACGTTCTGTCTTTTTTGTAGGAGAAGCCTTCTTCCCATTCTTGGTATAGGAAAAATCCCAGTGCCTCTAATAGCCAGGAGTAGAACTCTCGACTCCTGGCTATATCACTCACATAAATTTCTATGTGATGCATGCACCAAACCTGCTTTTTGCTCGTCCAGGAATAAAAGCCAGCTCCGCTCGGCCTGTTTCGACCGTTAGGTCGATAGGTCTACTTCGTCCCAGTCTGTTTCCGGGTTGAACAGCCAAGACAGCGCACGGTGCCATTCGAGCAATGTGCCGGCGGTCGGGACGTCGATAGTAGCCTGCCGTTCAGGATGTGCCCGTTCATCGTCGGCGATCCACCGCATCGAACGAACAAACTCGTACTTCTCGCACATTTCGGTCAACGCGGCCAGCGAGGTCACATTCTCATAGACAGCGGCCTCACCGTTGTCTGCAACCCATGTAACTAGCGGCCCCGGGCTAACCTGAAGTTCACCCTCCGGAAGCTCCCAGAGGCCTACCACATGCGCGAGCATCTGCGCCGCTTCGACCTGCCACTCCAGCTGCGCCGCCAAGTTCCGTGCCTCCGCACCGGCAGGCGTCTCGGTTTGGGCCGTCGCTCCGGATTCGAGCAACTCAACAAACCGCGCTTCCATTGGTGTCAGCGTCTCAAACGCCCCAGGTAGCACGCCACGAATCGCTTCCAACGGCGCCCCATCCTCAGTAAAGAAGTGGCCCGCCAGCTCAGTAGCCGCAATGAGCGAAATGAACCGTTGAGCAATCTCGCGCTCTCCGCGCACCACAACCTCAAACTCGCTACGCACCGGAGGATAATGCTCAGGCAACTCCACACCGGTATCCCGTGTGATTCCTGCCCGCACACGCTGTGCCCGTTCCCAAGCCGCAGGATGATACGGCACGGAGCCTCCTGCGATGATGTCCTCGCCATGGACGTTCACTACCGCGCCGTCAGGCATCAAGAACACCGCATTAGTTCGCTCCGCCCAGTCCTCCAAGCCGCGCAGGTCCTCACGCTCGAACACATACTGGCGCCTCGTATCCGCGATGTGACGGATGAGCCCGAACATGCTCGGTGTCATCTCCTGACCGCCGCGCTCCCACACGTATCCGGTGAAGCCACGCCGCTGCTGTTCCATCTCCGGGGTATCGAAACTACGCTGTTGCGAATACGGTCCTTGGACCTCGTCTTTGACCGTCGCGAATGCAGTAATAGGCATGCCTGAACTTTATCCCAGCTCACTTCCCCCTGCTAGACGTAACAGCTGGATAAGCACGCTACGCTAGAGCAGTCCACCCGCCCCTCAAGGCTGTGAGTCAGGTACATTGTGACGCATGACCGTACCGCCAGATCTCACCTGGATTGATACACCCAACGGATACGCGCTGACCATTGCAGATGGCGTGATTCTGGCCCGCAATTCCAAAGGTAAGGTTTTGAAATCTGTGCCGGCCGCAGTGAAGAAAACTGAGATCTTTCTTGATCTCCAGGACCTGCGCACCTGGTTGCAGGACCACGATGCTGAGTGCGGGGCGACAGTGCAGAAGTGGCTAGTGCGCTCGTCGCCGGTTCCCTCCACCGTTCTTGCAGCGGTCTGGCCGGATGAGACATGGCAGTCCTGGCTACGCGGCCTGTTCATTCAGCCTGTTGACGAAGGCGGAACGTCTAATGCGGGGACGGCAGGGTTCTTGCAGGACGTCAACGCCGCTAATGATCAGATCAGTTTGCGCATCCTCAACCGAGACGGGCAGACGCGCACTCTCGTGTCCGAGGCGATCCTCATCCCCCACCCCACGTTGATTGAGGATCTGGCTAGTCTTCAAAAGCTAGCTGCGGGTCTAGGCATCCAGCAGCGCTTCGATCAGTTGCATCGCGCGGCATATGAACTGCCGGGCCCGCTTCCGGATGAGTCTGTGACTGCGTTAGACACGTGGGCAGGCGCGCGGTTCGATCAGGGCCTCTTTGCCGTCGCCCGCGCCCACGCAGCTGGCTACAGCATTCAAGGTGACTTCGCGGTGACCCACATCCACGAGGACGGGCGCCTGGTGCTGGCCCAGTATCGGATTGGGGCCGCGAACAACCGCACAGAAGAGTCGTGGACGGGTGAGCTCTCCTGGCTGGTTAATGGCAAGACCATTCCGGTGAGGGAGCTTGGACCCGTGGCATACAGCGAAGGTGTCCGCATGGCCACACGCATTCACGATGGTGGGACGGTGAAAGAAAATGACTGATGACCGCACTATCACCGAACACGGCGGCATCACGCTGCAGCCTAACGATGCATCGTTCCCGCTCCGCGCGGCAACTTTCGCCCATGCTATGCTGCCTGGCCGCAACATCGTCAAACTCATTCCGGAACCACTGTTGGAAGCAGAGACCCTCGCTCTTGCGGTGTCTGGCATCGAATTCAAGGGCAGCACTCGCGTAGGCCACATTCAGCGCCGTGGAACCGGGTTCCCAGCATGGCCTGTCCTCACCGACCCGAAGAATGCTCGGCACGCACTGAACCTTGTTGCGGACCTGAAACGAGCAACCCGCCTCGCCAAGTCGAAACCAGGGACCACCAAAGCAAATCTTCTCGCACTGGCCACCACGTTGGAGGAGAGCGCGCCACACTTCCTGCCAACATTCCTAGAAGAGGCAGCACGCGCCTACCTCCGCGCAGGAAATATCCCATATGCTGCGCACATGTTCACTCGTGCACGCGAGATTGAGCGCCGCTATGCAGTGCCTATCGACGAAACACGGCACCGTGACGTCTTCCTAGAATTCGCTTACGCCGGGGCAATCAACCATAAAGAACTCACCGCTGAGGCGAGCAGTTTGTCCCGGAGGCTTGAGCCGGCTGAAGCCTTGGAGAGATTCCGAACCCTATGCATCGAATGTGCCCACAGCGGCTTGTCTCCCCACGCCAGCTTGAAGAAAGATGTAGCCAAGCTGGCAAAGGCCGCCGGACTGGACCCTGCTGAGGAAGAAGCCCGCCTTATCCGCGAGCTGCTACGCACCAGTTCGGTCGAGTACGCTGCCCCCAGTTTTTGGAAGAACTACTATCCCGCTATACGCAGGGCAGCACAGCACGATGCGGAACTACGCGAGCATCTGTTAACACTGCAACCGAGAAATGCAGAACCTGATGCCTGGATTGACCTGCTTCAGGCAACTGGCTCACTCGAATTAGTCAAGCAGGGCACCCACCCCGAGTTCGTTCCCCTCATTTTGACGTTCGCTTCACAGCACAAAAGCGGCCGCACACAAGCGAATGCGAAACTGGCGCCATTGCTTGCGGAACTTCTTCCACAAGCTGGATGCACCTCCATGGGGGTGGAGCGGGGAACGCTCAGTCAAATACCCCCTGAAGCATGTGAGCAACTTGCGGCCCACGGCGTGAGGTTGACCGTGCATAGTGGGCCCCTCAAGCCATTCATCAATGTGGCGAACTGGGCATACAGTGAAAACCGGGCTCCGCTTCCACACCTGATTGCTGATGAACAGTACCGGCAGTACATCATCAACGGCATCGACAAGAATCTCACGGACCCCGACGTCATGTCTGCTGTTGCCGCGGACCCTTACCTCCGTCCGCTGGTGATTGAACTCCTCACCGCGAAGGTCGAGCTTCTTGAAGCCAGCGCACCAACCGTAGATCGGCTGGTTGGTGCAACCCGGTATGTCCGTGGCTTCGAAGCAGTTGACGATGAACAAGTGCAGAACTTACTGGACCGTGTACGGACCTACCACAAGGATCCTGCCGAGGTACTGGCGGAAACACTGCGCCGGGGACTGCTCGAGGAGTTGGGGTGGCATGAGTTTGAGAAAGCCTACGGCTCTGTAGAGTCACACGATTTTTCCAATACAAACCGCGCTCAGGACTGTTGGCCGGGCGTGGTGGTCTATAACAACAACCAGGCGACATACGTGTCTGGCCGCACCACTCGGGATATCCCTCACTGGACTGATGAACCCATCATCGGGGCCACCGAGGTTGATGGACAGTTTGCACTGTTGACCTTGGACCGAGAAACCGGCGAAGAACACATCAACTGGCCTGCTTCCGGCGCGAGCCTCCCGGTTAAGCAGCATTCAGGCTCTGGACATCTTCCCGGCGGGTCTGTGCCCGTTCCGGGCGGTCGTCTTATCGACTCAAAGACAGTTATTCGCCCTGATCACCACACCTGGAATAACCGAAACGCGCAGTTCTTCGTAGAAGAAGACCGCATCTGGATTCTCCAGCACGATCGGACACTCGTTGAAATCGATCCGGAAACCGGTGCCGAAGGCCCTCAATCCATGCCGGAATGGATTCAAGAGCAATGTAAACGCCACCCCGACCTTATTTTTCAACCGTTCCATTCACAGTTGCGACCTGTCACCGAGGCGACCACCGATTCCCCTTTCTCCACTGCGCAGGGGTATCACCGGCACGCAGTGTTCTACAGCCCTAATTCCCCGGATTTCGCGCTCATCGTTGACACGGATGGCACTGAGTACCCGATTACAGGCGAAGATGCACAGCGAGCATCGGGTGTCGTCCGCTTGCCTGATGGGCAACCGCGCATTCTGCTTCGCACAGATTGGGGCTACTCGCTCCTCCACCCTGAGGACGGAGCAACCACGCGTTATTACGGAGTAGATTTCAACACCGCTCTGTGGTGGCACCATACCCGGCCACGGGACCCTCAGCTCAGTTCGCGGTTGCGCACGATCACCGCAGACCACGTGCGTCCAGCTCTTGAGTACATCGCAGCGAACATAGCTGCAGCTGGAGATTCTAAGCAGCGGAGAAGGCTGTATGCAGAAGTCTCCAACAAGCTTGGCGTGAACTCCCCAGCCTTGTGCTCGGCGGTTATCCAGCATGCTCGTAACGTGCTGGAGTCCTGGCCACAACCAGACGTTGCGGGTCCACTTGACACCCTGCCGGACGCACCCACGTTTGAGCAACATCACGCACCGCTTACCTCGCTTCTGAGCCGCTACTGGTTCCGGATCAAGGTCAAAGAAATTTGGGACGATACAGCTAAGCTGGGCCTTCACCAATACCCACTGTCCAAAACGAACACCACCGAGACAAGCGCCAATGAATCGCTTGATTTTGGCGCTAGCGGCACCCACGTCTGGTCTGAGCTGCTCGGCGCCACGGACGGTCTTCTTGCTCTAGCAGCGCTCCCAGACCGCACTGCCGAGGAGATTCAAGGCTTGAAGGAACTGTGGCTCGTGATGCGTACAGCCGGTGTAGTGGATGCTACTGACCTGGTCGTGGACGAGATTGAACCGCCCGAAGACGTGGCGGTGGACTACACCTTCAGCTATCCCTCATCCGTACTCATCAGCGACTACTCTAGAAGGCCCCTGCAGCTTCTGCGCAAAGCCAGCGACGGGCCCGTCGTGATCGATGGGAACACCTGCCCTGAGGTGAACCGGCGTGAGTTTTCGCCTGGCCGTACGGATCTGGAGCCGATCTTTGATGCTTTACTCGAGCGTGTCACAGAAAACGGGCCTGCACCGTGGTCACCTGAGCCAGGAATCGCGTTCGCCGAAGCTACTGGAATGCCCGTGGCTAACGCACATTTGGTGATGGTGGGCTTCCCCAATTTCAACGCGGACTTTGTCAATTTCGTGCCCAAAGAGCTGCGCACAACAATGGGTCTGAAGGTGAATGAGGTTACAGAAGCTCGGGCGAGGCTCAACGAGTTCCAGGGGGACTTCCTGAGTGTGCTCGCCGCCGGTGTCCCCGAGGATCCCGCGGAACTGTTGGATCAAGGTCTTGATGTTCACGCCATGGCTGCTCGTTGGCCTGGAACAAGAACTGCCCTGGGTGCAGCGCCCCCTGAGTGTCTTGATCGCATACCAAAACACCTACCGAGCAAGACGGTGGAGTCTGTCCTGGCAGGTGAACATAGTGAAGAAGACTGGACAACCGAAGTCGCAGCAGTGCTCTGGCTGGCCCACGAGCTGGACCTATCCGATGCCCGGCGCGCCGCCCTTGCTGGCTACGTTGAGGAGTTGATCCACTCCCCTAGCGGCCTGGACGATGTCAACGCTGGCAGCATTTTTGATGATGCCGACTTGCAGCGGACCATGGGATTCACCATCGATGACGCTCTGCAGTCCAGCCGGTTCCGAGTCGAAGCGACCGACTGTACGCTCCGTGACCGTCTGCGCGTAGACCTCACGGGCATCGATGATCCGGAAGACCCAGACCTTCACTTAGCACGCCGCTGGTGTACTGAAAACTATGGAGATATGGGGACACTGACAGCTCTCAACCTGACGCTTTCCGGCAGGCTTTCCACCTATGCACAGTGGCTGCGTGGAAAATACGATGGCGGCGATCCGCATGATCCACTCGCTGTGGTCCCGCAGCTCGTGGCTAAAGCCAGCACCACGCTGGGTGTGAGTGAGGACGCTGCACGCTACTATCTGCAACTTTTGGCGTGGCCGGATCCGACGGATGCGAATGTGCGCCGCTGGAATAGCTGGCAAAAGGCGGAAATCACCGCGGCGGGCAAGGAATTGCTCGCGCTGGATGTCGTTGTTGAAGCGAAACGGTCACGTTCCAGACGCAGTTTCTTCCTCCAAGGTAGTTGGGTTGAAGCCGTTCCACCGCATCTACCGTTGGAGAGCTGGAAAGTAGAGCCCTTTGCGATGCGCCTCAACGCTGCCGGTAGCAAGTACGAACCTGGGCTGGGAGTTCCCCTCGCGCCGCTACCAGCGCCGGAGTGGTTTGCCGCATGTTGGGAGCGTTCCCAAGGCGAAGACGCCCCACGATTTTCGGAGCTGAAAACCACGCGAGGAAAACGCTGAACACCTGTAGGCGAGCAGCCAGACGCGAACATTGCGGGGTCACACATGAACCTGAAGTGTCCCAGGTCTTGTTCGGTTTGAGTAGATGGGAAAGTCTGGAATATGCCAAAGAAATTTGATCAAGATGCCTAGGATCGCGTGGTCCGCCTTGTTGAGGATCGCTTCTTGACAGAGAACCTTTCTATGCAAAATGCGTGCAAGATTGTGGCGCCGAAACTGGGTGTTTCATGGCACACCGCCAGGCTGTGGACACAGGCAGCTCGACGCGATAGACGCATTTTGAACGGATGCCGAAAGACTTGGCAGCTGAAATCGTCAATGGAAACTAAGGCACAAGCCTAGGAACAAAACTCGGGACACTTCAAGAACTCATCCTGCCTTAGATTTTCAGTATGCTTGATGAAAGTTCATAGCCGGCTGAAACTAGTTCCTCTGCCGCTTTAGAAATAACGCCGAATATGGATAGCTAAACTCGATAGGAGGTGCTGTGGCACCAGCCCACGACACCCCCATGTCTTACGACGAACATTCCGAGAAAAAATGACCTCGGGGGTATACCGATGTTTCGCGGCATTGACCTTCCCGAGGCCTATCGCCTTCCATCTTATCACGCTCCCGCTGTGAGTCGTGAGACGTTGCAGGAGTGGTTCTCGCCTGCCAGGCTCAGCCGCTACCGGATCGAACCGGTCGACACCTGGTACGTGTGGAACACCAGGATCTCGAAAGCCTTCTTGGAAGACATCAGCCATATCGAGGTGCTCCTGCGAAATTTCATTGACGTGAGGCTACGCGCTGCTGCTGGCATCAGATGTTGGTGGGACTCCCCGAAATACCAGATCCGTGGCTTCCGGAATAACGTCCGGAAAGCCAAGAACCGACTGAAGCAAGCAGGGCTGGAAGCAACCCCTGATCAGATCGTCGCAAGTCTGTCACTCGACAACTGGCGCTTCCTACTCACACAACGTCTGGAAGCTACCGTCTGGAAATCCCTCACCGATCTGCGTAACGGGGGCATGCCCCACTACCCTGGCCGTAGTCATAGTGACTTCGAAGCAAACGTAGAACTCATCCGAAAAGTCCGCAACCGCGCTTCACATCAAGAACAGTAACCTGCGTTCACCACACCGGCACCGATGACATTTGTCATCCCCTATCCCACAGATTCTCATTTTTCTCATGCGTGCACGCCCTACCGCTTTGAGTCCGGGGTACAGATAAGCGTGGTCGGGTGCTAGTTCAAAATGGCCGCACGATCAGTGCACGGTTGAACGCTGGTTGAGTTTCCGGTCCACACGCAAGCAACGGCCGATGACGTCCAGGATTAAATCCACGGAATCGTAATCAACTTCGATGTCGGGTGTAGTCACCTTGCTACCTCCAGTTGCCTTCGGGCTACACACAGAATCATGCTTGATTGGAAGCCTGCTCGTAAAGCTTGAACAAGAGGGCCACGATCTCACTCTCGGGGCAGCCCGGTTCGAGCCCGTAGGCGCGTTCCACGGCAGCGTCGAGAGCTTCATGCGCCGCTTTGAGGTCGGGGTACAGGAAATCGCTCTTAGGGTCATACAGTTGTGCGATGGTGGCGCCGGAGTACTGTGCGCGGGCATCGAGCACTCCCTGCCCGAGCCGAGCAATCTCAGCGCGCTGTTGCTCAGTCACTTCCGGCCACACGAAGTTGTTGTAGACCATACCGATTGAATAGCGGTAATCGGACTTCAACCGTCCCGCTACCACTCGCATCCAGGCATTATGAGTACGTGATTGGATGACCCCGAAATGGTAACGAGTTGAAGCGTCCTGGGTTTAGTTCCTACCTCAGCTAAGGAAGGATTGAACTATGCCTAGAAAGTATTCCGTCGAGTTCAAGGAGAAGGCGGTCCATCAGATCATCGAAATGGTCCGCCTGGAGTCCTGCTCACTGCAACGCGCCTACACGGAGGTTGGTGAGCTGCTTGGAGTGTCTCACCATACGTTGCGGGCTTGGTACCGTGACAGCGCTTCAGTACGCGATGACTCTGGCGCGTCTGGCGGCGAAACGATGGAAGAAGAGCTCAAGCGTCTGCGCCGCGAAAACCGCGAGCTGAAACGAGCAAACGGGATTGTTAAGACTGCTTCGGCTTTTTTCGCAGCGGAACTCGACCGACCCACGACCAAATGATCTCCTACATCGACGCATACAAGGATCAGTTTGGGGTCGAGGCCATCTGCCGAGTCCTCAAACAAGCAGATCGTGGATTCATTACTTCACGTGGCTACCGCAAAGCCACCACACGTGTTCCCAGTGCAAGGGCCTTAAGCGACAGCCTTCTCATCCCAGAGATACAACGTGTGCATGCGGAGAATTTCTCGGTTTACGGTATCCGCAAAATGTGGCACGCGATGAACCGTGAAGGCTTTCATACCGGCCGCGATAAGACCGCCCGATTAACGAAGCTAGCAGGTGTTTCCGGCCGCAGGAGTGGGCGAACGCCCGTGACAACGATTAGCCCGAAGACACCGGATCATCGCCCGGACCTAGTGCAGCGAAACTTTCGTGCACAAGCGCCAGGCAGGTTGTGGGTTGCCGACATTACTTACGTTCGCGCCCTGTCGGGATTCGCCTACACCGCGTTTGTCGTGGATGCCTACAGCCGAAAGATTGTTGGTGTTGCTACACGCTCGACGATGCGTACCGATGCGCTGCCCATGCAGGCTTTGGAGCATGCGTTAACGACTGCAGGGCGAATCCATGGAAACCGGTTAATTCACCATAGCGATCGGGGCAGCCAGTACGTGTCACTGAAGTATTCCACCGCGCTAGCGGAATCCGGAATCCGGAATCCGTCCGAGTGTGGGAACAGTCGGCGATTCTTATGACAATGCACTTGCCGAAACAGTCAACGGTCTCTACAAGGCGGAACTGATTCATGCCCAAGGCCCGTGGACATCGGTCGGAGAAGTCGAACTGGCCACCTTGCGGTGGGTGCATTGGTGGAACACTAAGCGGCTTCACGAAGCTTTGGACTACGCCACCCCACAGGAAGTCGAAACCGAGTACTATCTCACCCAGCCCATCAACACAGGGCCGTAAAAGAAGCGGAACTAAACCCAGGACGCTTCGCGCGAAGATGCCAAACGATATTCCCGGACCGCTTGAACTCGTTCCATAGCGCGCGGCATAGCAGTGAGTTCCTCTGGTGTGGCTTCACCTAGCCACATGACCCAACGTTCGATACCTTTAATGAACTCTTGGGAACCGAACCATCGGTGGAAGAAACGCTCGGCTTTCGGCTCTGCTGCCAGGAACGCTTTCTTCTCGCCTGCGGTGAAGAGATAGTTTCCGCTATCGATCGGTTGCGAACCAATACCCGCCACCGGTACGTCCGAGAGCGGTTTGTTACGACTCCATACAAAGACATCCGGGGCATCTTTGAGGTAGGCGTTCAGCTGGTCCGTATGTTCCAGCACGGGCTCCGCATCGACCGTCGAATAGTGGTAGAGACGCGTTGCGCCACCGCGTTTGGAGAAACCCACGATGACGACGAACACCGCCGCAGCACCGGAGGATTCGGTCGTCCAACGGAACGTGTCGTGGGCGAAGTCGATACGTACACCCAGGTCATAGATCGGCGACCACACATTCGCTACCTGCTCGCCTTGGCAGATCGAATTCGTCGATACGAACGCCGCACGCACAGGATGATCTCCCATGTAGCGGGCAGCAAGCATAAACCAGGCCGCCACGAAGTCAACGTTTCCCGCGTTGCGGGCTCCCCCGAATACACGGAGCACATCAGCTTTCTGCTCTTTGGACTGATAGCGCGCACCAACAAACGGCGGGTTGCCGATGATGTAGCTACACTCTGACGGGTCGAGCACCTCAGCCCAGTCGATCTGCAACGCGTTCCCGTGCACCACATGCGCCGAGTCTTGAAGCGGTAGATCCTCGATCTGGCTATAAACCACCGTCTCGGCCCCAGCATTAGCCTGCAGCTCAGCGATCCACATCGCAGTCTTAGCCACGTTCACTGCGAAATCATTAATTTCAATCCCGTGAAACTGCTTCAGGGAAACCTTCAACGGCGAATGCTGTTCAGATAACCCGAGCAACGTTTGATCGTTATGCAGCTCGGAAAGAATCTTGTTCTCCATCTTCCGCAGCTGAATATAGGTTTCCGCTCACGAATCCCGGTGTGAACGGACCGAATCCATCCCGCACGTTTTCGTCATCGCTGAACGACATGATGGTCGTGGTACGGCCGTGGAAGTTGCCGTGCATCACAATGATTTTGGCCTGGTCGGCGGCCACGCCTTTCACCTTGTAGCCCCACTTGCGGGCGGCTTTGATCGCGGTTTCGTTGGCTTCGGCGCCGGTGTTCATCATTAGCACGCGGTCGAGGCCTGACAGCTTCGTGATCGCCTCGGCGAACTCGCCAAAGCCGGTGGCGTAGAACGCTCGCGACGTGACGTCGAGCTTGCGCATCTGGGCGCAGGCGATATCGATGAACTTGTCGTTCGAGTGGCCGAAGTTTGCGGCCGAGTATGCCATGACGGCGTCGAGGTGGCGCTTACCGTCTACATCGGTGACCCAGGCCCCTTGCCTTCAGCGAGCACCACCGGCAGCGGGCCGTAGTTATTGGTGCCGTGTTCGTTTACGAGTTAAATTTCTGCGGATGCCCGCGAAGACAGTTCAGACATGCTCCAAGCCTAGTGTCACAAAACAGCCCCAGCAGCCCACCCGGACCCAAAGCGAACGCCCCGCAGCAGCAAAACTGCGGGGCGTTCAGCGTGCGCATCAGGATGCACGCACTTCGTTGGGACTATTCGAGACCCTCACCCGAGGGCGACACCAAAATTTTTACCGCGGTTTCGTTGCGGTTGATGAGGGTGTCGAAGCCCTTGTCGATGAGGTCGTCGAGGCCGATCTTGCCGGTGATAAATGGCTTCAGGTCGACCTTGCCTTCCTCAACCATCTTGATGGTCTTGGGATGCGTGTTGACGTACGCGATCGAACCGCGCATGTCGATCTCCTTCATGACCAGCTTGTGCATGTCGAAGTCGGCCTTGTGGCCCCAGATCGAGACGATCAGCAGCACACCGGTGGGACGCAGTGCATCCATCAGAGTGTCAAGCACGACCTGCACGCTGGTGGCCTCGATGGCGACATTCGCGCCCTTACCGTCGGTGAGTTCGCGCACCTTCTCGACCACGTCGACCTCGCGCGGGTCGAAGGCGTAGTCGGCGGCACCCGAGTCGAGTGCCTTTTGGCGGCGCAGTTCGCTCAGCTCAGACACCACGACGGTGGCTCCGATGGCCTTGAGCGCAGCACCGCAGAGCACACCGATCGGCCCGGCACCGCCGACGATAGCGACGTCGCCGGCTTTGGCACCCGAGCGCTCAACCGCGTGCACGGCTACCGAGAACGGCTCGATGAGCGCGGCCTGGTCGAGGGGAATATCCTTCGAAATCTTGTGCACCCAACGGCGCTCGACCGCGATTTTTTCTGACAGGCCACCGCCGCGACCGGCCAGGCCAATGAAGTTCATGTCTTTTGACAGGTGGTAGTCGTTGCTGTCGGGGCCAGTGTCGACGCCGTCAGCGATGATGTAGGGTTCCACGACAACGTGGTCACCAACTTCGAGTCCTTCAACGCCCTCGCCCACCTCGTAGACAACGCCCGACATTTCGTGCCCGAGCGTGATGGGCGACTCTTCACCCGAGATGGGGTGTGGGTGCCCCGCGGGCGGGCAGAAAATGGGGCCGTCGAGGTATTCGTGCAGGTCGGTGCCGCAGATACCGCACCAGGCAACGTCAATACCGACTGTGCCAGGGGTGACCTTCGGCTCGGGAATGTCTTCGATGCGAATGTCGTGATTTCCGTAGTAGCGTGCGGCCTTCATTACGACCTCCTAATTGGAAGATGAGTCGGCACGGATCACGCGCCGATCGGCGACGATAACGCCCAAGCTCAGTGTACTCCCGCAGCTACCTCGCTATCTTCAGGTTCGATGAGAAATTAACGAGTCGGCACCATCAACAATTCACAAATGCACTCAATAGTCACTATTCAGCAAATACCTTGCCCCTATTGAGAATGTTTCTCGGATCAAAGACGCGCTTGATCTGCCGCTGCAACTCATATTGCCGATCGCCCAGCTCGTCGCCGAGCCAGCGGCGTTTGAGCAGGCCGATGCCGTGCTCGCCCGAGAGCGTGCCGCCGAGTGCAAGAGCCGCCTGAAACATTTCACTTGCCGCCTCCCAAACGCGGCTGCCTCGGGGTCGGTGGTGAGCACGGCCCGCCCACCGGCCCGCTCGACCACTTCGAGCACCAGTTGCGCCTCACGCTCGGCATCGCTGCCATCGGTTTGGCTGCCATCGGTTTGAATGAGCAGATACACATTCCCCTGGCTGGCGGGGCTTCCTGCGGAGGCCGCTCAGGCCGACTAGCCGAAACAGGTACGGCGCGTGCTTAGTTTTTCTGGACTTCGGGGGTTTCCAGGAGGAGGGTGATCTTGTGTAGGCCCTCTTCACCAAAATCGAAGTGGATGAAGTGGTCGCCGATCTCGTAGCGCCGCCACGTAGGACTCCCGCAACCGATAGCTTCAGGTTCCCCGAAGGTGGCATCGGCTTGTTCTGGGGTGATATCTGGTGCCACAAATCCGTCAATGAGCGACCCCGACCAGGAGCCCACATTCCAGACATCTTCCGCGATGAATTGGAAGAAGATGGCTGTCAGGATCTCATCATCGAAGCAAAATTCCAGGCCCTCGCCCTCGAAAATCCAGTGGATGTCGGGGAGTTCTTCGTCTTCCCAGACTGTGTAAGGCGCGCCGACATCACTTGCTATCTGAGAGACCTTTGGGTCGTCGATGGTGCATCCGATGATCTCGTTGAAGGCCGCGATTGGACCGGTGAGCGCATTTGTATCCGTCGTGGAATGAAAGTTTCAAAAAAACGACAAAGACGCGATCTTGTCGTGGAACCGGTTTAGATCGTTACGTCGCTTACGGTCCCCCACACCCTGTGCCGTGAGAATCCCGTCCAGCTCGGCCTTGAGCTCATCCAAAAACAACGGGCCGATCAACTTATGGATGTTCTGCGGCGACGTGTAATGCATCCCACCGGAACGGCGAGTCTCCGGGTTCAGCGTGGACTCGAAAACACCGCCGAAAACAGTCGGGCTGATCTGCGACCAGTCCGTGCCGTCGCTGACTTCCTCCAACAGCACATCGACGATCTGCTGAGTGAACTGCGGAACCTCAACATCCGCCTCAAACAGCCCAACATTCACGTACGGGAAAGCCTTCAACGCATCAGAAGCGTAAGGGGCACGCTCCTCCGGCCTGGTCCTCAGGTAAACAAAAAGCTCTTTCAGCGCCGGACGAACACGGTCCGCAGGAACCGGTTTGAGGTAGTTATAGAAAGCATCCTTCGCGAAAAGCCCGGCGTCTTCAGCGAAAAGCAAGAAAACCAAACGAACACACAACACGTTGAGCGAATGCTTGGAATCTTCCGAATCCGGATCAATGTACTGGGCCCGCAAAAGGTCATAGACCTTACCGATCAGCTCGCCAGCATCAATCGACACCTTCTCTTCACGCCGGCGACGCTCCAGTTCTGGATCCACCAGAAAATCGAGCAGATACAACTGCTCCGGCAGCTCCTCCAAACGGAACTCTTCGTAGTTATGCTCCGGATCATCGGAGTCCAGATCGTGAATACGGAAACGGTCAAAGTCACACACGATGATCGTGTCTGGCCGTTCCGAATTGCGCAGAGAATCAGCGTAGTTCTTAGCCCTCTGTACCCGTTGCATCCGCTCACGCTTCTCAGCGGCGTAATTCACGTCCCCAACCATGGCCTGCACTCTCTGCCGGCCTCTAGTCAGCCTTCACATACACAACAGGCAGATGAGGCACCCGGTAGCGAGCCATCGGACGCGTCGTGGACATCCTGCCTAGAGCTTGATCGCATCGAACAACCACACCGTCACCGATGACATTTGTCATCCCCTACCCCACACATCCTCATGTTTTCTCGTGTGATCACGCCCTACCGGCGGGCTAGCAAGCCTCCATAGAGTGAAGGCATGAGTTCAATCATCGAAGTAAGAAACCTCGTCCGACGCTACGGAGACTTCACCGCCGTGGACGGCATTGACCTCGATGTTGTCCCCGGGGAGATCTTCGGGCTCCTAGGCACCAACGGTGCCGGGAAAACCTCGACCCTCGAAATACTCGAAGGGCTCGCTAAACCCAGCAAAGGCCACGTGCGGGTCTACGGTAAGAACCCCATCAAGGACCGCAAGAAGATCCGCCCCTACCAGGCCGTGATGCTTCAAGAAGGCGGGTTCCCGCCGGACCTCACCACCAAAGAGACACTGACGATGTGGGCTGGGACACTGTCCACTCCCCTCCCCGTGGACGATGTGCTCGAGATGGTGGATATGACCGACCGCGCCACCGTTCGGGTCTCCGCGCTCTCCGGCGGCGAACGGCGCCGCCTCGACCTCGCCTGCGCGCTCGTCGGCCAGCCGCACCTACTCTTCCTCGACGAACCAACCACCGGCCTCGACCCGGAGTCCCGCCGGCTCGCCTGGAACCTGCTACGTAAGGTCAACGAGAACGGCACCACCATCGTCATCACGACCCACTACCTGGAAGAAGCAGAGCAGCTATGCGATCGGCTCGCGATCATGCACCGCGGACGCATCGCAACCTCCGGCACACTCTCGGACGTGGTTGCCGGCCACCATTCAACCATCCAGGTAGGCGCCCGCCCTGACCTGCCCCGGTTCGAAGACATGTCCACCCACGATGGCGTCACCGAAATCCGCACCATGAACCTGCAACACGATCTGACCGAGCTGCTCGTGTGGGCCCGCCACAACGACGTCACCCTCACCGACATCGACGTACGTCACGCCTCGCTGGAATCCGTATTCCTCAGCATTGCCGACGACCCAGCGAGCTACTCAGCCGCACAAGCTGATTCAGCTGCTACACAGACCAACCCAACCGCCCCACGGGGCGCCTAACAGATAAGGAGACCACGATGACTACGACCGAAACCCGTACCGTATCCGCGTTCTCCCAATGGACCAGCCTCACTAAGGCAGAGTTCACCCTGTTACGACGCAACACCATGCAAGTCATGTACGCGATCGCGCTGCCGCTCGCCGTGCCTCTCATGTTCACGCAAATGGCTAAACGTGAGGGCATGGGCGAATTCCTCGGGATGTTCGTCGCCCTAATCCTCGCCATCGGGCTCACATTCGTGTCCTACTACAACACGCTTTCAGCGGCCGTGAACCGACGCGAAGAACAAGTGCTGACCCGGTTGAGGGCCGGTGAAGTCGGGGACGGCACCATCCTCGCTTCCCTTGTCAGCCCAGGTTTCTTCCTCGGCCTCATCATGTCAGTGGGCATGTTCGCCGTCTCTATCGCGGTGCTCGATCTACCCATCCCCACCAACATCCCTCTGCTTGCCGCGTGCGTCATCGCAACCGTGGTGCTGTTCCTGCTAGCGGGGCTAGCAACAACGATTTTCACCCGCACCGCAGAGTCCGCACAGATCACCTCCATGCCCGTCATTATGCTGCTCACCCTCGGGCCCGGCCTCATCCCGATGCGCAACATCTTGAATGACACCCTGACCACGGTCACCGAGTTCATCCCGACCACCGCGATGGCCGACGTCATGTCTATCGCTTGGTTCGGCGGCGACCTCGCAGATGCCGGCAAACCGATGGCTATCCTTGTCGGTTGGATAGTATTAACCGCTATGATCGTGGCCACAAAGTTCCGTTGGTCCAGGAGAGGGTAAATCAGGAGAGGGCAAATGTGGCGATTTCGACCAGTTGAGTCCTTCGAGGTTAGCCGGAGCCGGCGCGCCTACCGGTCATTCCAGTGGACTCTCGTCATCTCGGCACCCATCCTCACCGTCTTGTCCTGGTGGGTGTTTGTTTATCCGCAACACCCCGAAGCAGTCACGAAAGCCCCGGCCTATGCAGCCATCGGCATCCAAACCACGATTACGGGCATCATCTACTGCGCCTGGATCATGAAGGGCATCGACCTGCGCTCCTCATGGAGCCAGGCCGTTGCCCTTCTGGCACCCATAGCGCTCGCGCCGATCGCCTTCACATGGACGAACACTCCCGAAGCGATCCCTGCCGGACTGTTAGCCTCATTCCTCACCGCGGCGTCGCTCATCACCTCAATCGGCCCACTGTGGGCGGGAATCGTCCCCGTAGGCACCGCGATCGCCTACACCGTCATCACCGATGTCCCCAACCCGTTGTACTTCAGCTACATCATCTACGCGTTAGCCCTGTGGGTCACTTTCAAATCCTCCGTCTGGTACCTAGACATCCTGCGCACCATGGAGGAATCAGCCCGGGCCCAAACCACGATGCGGCTGGCCGAGGAACGCCTCCGGTTCGCCGCCGATCTGCACGACGTCATGGGCCAGCGCCTCGCAGCGATCTCGTTGCAAGCCCAAACGGCCAAGCAGTTGGTTCAACGAGGCTCCGACCCCTCAGCTCCGCTGGATGCCATCGTGGACCTGACCAACAGATCTATGACCGACATGAGGGCGATGGTTTCCACCTACCAGAAACCCGAATGGCCTAGCGAACTACCCGGCGCTGTCTCCTTGCTTAAAGCAAGCGGCGCCAAAGTCACCGTGAACGGGAAACCCCCTGCATCCAAGGAGACCGAGGCCGCGTACATCATCCGCGAAGCCACCACCAACATCCTCAAACATTCCAACGCCACTAAGGTCACCGTCGAGGTGGACGGGGCCGGCATGAGGATCACCAATAACGGGATGCCGCACAACAAGTCGCGTCGAGGGAGGCCGGGGCAGGCCTGGACTGGGCAGGGCTGGACTGGGCTTGCTGCCTTGCAACGCCGCCTATCCCCCACCACGCTCTCAGCTAAAACAGTGGACGATACGTTCATTCTCTCGGCACAGTGGAAATAGGCATATGCGTCAGAAAGAGGCATGGCCACTCAAGTAAGCCCGGGTAAGTAGGCCTAGGCAAGTAGGCCAGGGCACTGACCGATGCTTAATGCGAACCACGATGAGGCGGAGACAGAGGCGAGGAGACCATGTTGCGTATTGCGCTCGTTGATGACGAAGACCTCGTCCGCTCGGCTTTGGCCTCGCTACTTTCCCTCAATGAGGAGCTCACTGTTGTAGCCGAGTATTCCTCCGGGGAGGAAGCCATCGAGGCCATGGACGGGGTCGATGTGGCGATCCTCGACCTCCAGCTGGGTGGGATCAACGGCATCGAGACCGCCAAAGAGCTCATAGCTCGTGGGGCTGCTGGCGCGACGATGATCCTCACTTCACATGCCCGCCCCGGTTACCTCAAGAAAGCACTCGAAGCAGGCGTGCGTGGATTCCTACCGAAGAACGCGCAGGCTGACGATCTGGTCGGCGCTATTACCGACATCCACGCAGGTAAGCGCGCGATCGACCCTACCCTTGCCGCGGACACGATCGCCGCAGGCGATTCACCGTTAACTGCCCGCGAATCAGACGTTCTGGAACTCGCCGCGCTCGGATTACCCGTCCACGACATCGCCGTGCGTGCCAACCTCGCAGACGGGACCGTGCGCAACTATCTGTCCAACATTCAAATCAAGCTAGGCGCCAGATCCAAGCACGAAGCAGCTGAGATCGCTCGCCGCCACGGATGGATCGGCTAACGGCTCACCCTGCCCGTCTAGGAAAGCCCGTCAGCATCACACGAGAGGAACCCAACCATGAGTGAATCCACACCTTCACAGACCGCTGCACTTGGGTACATCGACAACCTTGCACAGCACATTGAGTATTCTCCGAACTCAACCGCCTCGGCGAAGCTCATGCGCTCCGAAGGAGTGAACGTGGTGTTGTTCGCGTTCGATGAAGGAGAAGAACTATCCGAACACACAGCCGCGATGCCTGTGATTGTGCAGGCCCTCGAAGGTGAACTAGAAATCACTGCAAACAACCAAACGGTAACCCTGCACCCGGGCGGCATGGTGCATTTCACCACACGCCTACCGCACGCCGTTAAAGCGCTAACCAAAGCGAAAATGGTGCTTTACATGTTGAACCGCCCACCAGCAGAATAGAACAAGGCACCAACGAAACGACACAGCGCCCCTCACAAGACACACCACAAGACAAGCGAGAGAACACAGTATGAGTGAACAGCCAGAAATCAGTAGGGAGTACATCCTCAACACAGCCGCCGGGTTCCTGATCCAGCAGCTCGGAACGCGCGGTATCACCGCTACACCACTTACTACCGAAGAAGGCCACATCCTCGAATTCGAGACTGGCGGCTCAGTATCGATGGACAACTTGGCTGACGAGATGCAACGCCTCCCGCAGCAGGACTGGCAAGAAACCCTGCACCGGTGGCTCGAATTCTCCACGGCAGTCGCGAACACCAACAGTGAGCCTGAGCTGAGCTCCTGAACCGGGCACGGTCTTCGTGAACCCGGGGCCTAGGTTCGCCGAACGTTTCCTAACGGAGGACTGATAGAGAGGTCTCATAGCCGCTTCTGCCCGGGGCACCGCCCCGGGCAGAGGTTTATCATCTCAAATCATCACCCTCAAGCCACGCCCAAAGTATATTCAAAGTTTTCTAACAGACAATTCATAGCTATTCTGAGACTGTCCGAATGCAGTACACAGGATAGGAAAACATGTTTAACAGAAAACCCTTTGTACGGGTAGGCATTTACGCGTTATGTACCGCCGTTTTCTCAACGTCGCTAACAGCCACCGCTCAAGCGGCACCACGGCAGCTAGATAACGAGAACGACCAAGCTGTATCCATCACAGCACCGGATCACCGCAACGCCAACGCTGAGTCCTCCCTCCGCACTCAGTCGTCTGCCAACACTCAGTCATCGGCTACCACGACTGACCCGGCCGGGTACTGGACTGAAGAAAAGATGCGGTCTGCGATTCCAGCTGACCGTTTTTCCTCCGCTAACGCAGCCCTAGCCCCTCAAAGCAGTGTGCCGTTGAGGGCGCCAGCTAGCGACGACCTGCAGGCTTCCGGAAACAATAAAGAGGAGCACTATTCCCACCCGGTATCGCCTAGCAACTCTAGCTCGACAGAGATGAATTCCGCGCGAGCTTCTTCAGCGCCAGTGCCTTCTACCGCAGGCAAAGTATTTTTCACATATAAGGGAAAAGACTACGCCTGCTCAGGATCAGTTATTAACACTGCCAACAAGAGTGTTGTCTCTACAGCAGGGCACTGCGTACACGGCGGTAAAGGAAAGGGATGGCACTCCAATATCGCGTTCGCTCCGGCCTACAGGAACGGCAAGGCACCGCGTGGCTTGTGGAACTGGAAACGAGCCACCACTTTCAAAGGCTGGAGGCAACACTCTGACCCGTCACGTGACCAGGCTTTCTTCACCGTCCACAAACTGAGGGGTAAAACCCTAGTGCAGGCCGTCGGCGGAAACGGCATCTCCTACAACTTGGGCCACCGGCGGAACGGGGTCCGCATCTGGGGCTGGCCAGGTGAGAAGCCGTTCTACGGGGAACGCGCCCACTACTGCGATGGAAACACCTTCAAACGCCACCGGCTTCTCAACGATATGAGAATGTCCTCGTGCGCGATGAGCGGTGGCGCTAGCGGCGGGCCATGGCTTAGCAAGCGTACCTCCAAAGACCTTGGATACGTTTTCGGGGTGACCTCACGGGCAAGTATTTCTGGGCCACGCTACGTTTTGTCAACACCGTTCAACAACTCGGTACGAAACCTGCTCAACGACATTGGCAAATAGGCTAAGCCGCAGGAATACCTGACAGGAAAGCTGAAGGCCCTGGACCTAAGTACTAGGTCCAGGGCCTTCTTTCTCGTTGCGGGGAGAGGATTTGAACCTCTGACCTCCGGGTTATGAGCCCGGCGAGCTACCGAACTGCTCCACCCCGCGGCGTGCTTTCCACTATAGGGGAGCCACCATGTGTAAGCAAATCAGCGGCGTACCTTACATATATTGATCGCGTA
>NZ_KV788978.1:0-7447 GCF_001807395.1 Arthrobacter sp. HMSC06H05
GGCTGACAGCAGGCTGTCTGTTTAGCCGAGTTGCTAGCCGAGTGGTAGCGCTGTCTGGACGGTCTGGGCCAGGTGCCGGGCCTCGTCGGTGGCTTGCTCTTCGGTTGCGGCTTCAACCATGACGCGCACAACAGGTTCGGTACCCGATGGACGCAACAGTACGCGCCCAGTGTCTCCGAGGCGTTCTTCGGCTTCAGCCACGGCTTTCTGGATCTCGACAGAAGAACCAACGCCAGCCTTGTCCACGCCGCGGACGTTGATTAGGACCTGCGGCAGAACCGTCACGGCATCACCGAGTTCCTTGAGGGTCTTACCGGTAGCGGCAACCCGTGCGGCCAAGTGCAGGCCGGTCAGCACGCCGTCGCCGGTGGTCGCATACTCCTGCATGATCACGTGACCGGACTGCTCACCGCCTAGCGAGTAACCGTTCTTACGCATCTCCTCGAGAACGTAACGGTCCCCCACCGAGGTCTCAACAACCTTGATGCCGCGTTCCTTCATCGCAAGTTTCAACCCGAGGTTGCTCATCACCGTGACAACCAGAGTCTCGTCCTTGAGCTTGCCGGCCTCATGCATCGCGATCGCGAGGATCGCCATCTCCTTGTCCCCGTCGATCACGTTGCCCTCATGGTCAACGGTCAAGCAGCGGTCCGCATCACCATCGTGGGCCACACCCATGTCCGCTCCGTGTTCAACAACAGCCTTCTGAAGCATCTCCAGGTGCGTTGAGCCGCATCCTTCGTTGATGTTCACCCCGTCTGGAGAGGCACCGATCACCACAACTTCTGCGCCGGCAGCACGGAACGCGTCCGGGGAACAACCGGAAGCGGCGCCGTGGGCGGCATCGATCACAACTTTGACCCCATCCAGACGGTTCGGCAGCGTCTGTAGCAAGTGCATCACGTAGCGGTCTTCCGCATCAGCAAAGCGGTACACCCGCCCCACATCCCCGCCTTGGGGACGCAACGGTTCAAGCTGCATCCGCGATTCGATGGCGTCCTCTAGCGCGTCATCGAGCTTTTGGCCGCCGCGTGCGAGGAACTTAATCCCGTTATCCGGGGCTGGGTTGTGGGAAGCGGAAATCATAACGCCGAAGTCCGCTTCTAGGTCCGCAACCAGGAAGGCCGCTGCGGGGGTTGGGAGTGTGCCGGCGTCATAGACTTCCACGCCGGAAGCGGACAGGCCCGCCTCGATCGCCGCGGAAATGAAGGAACCAGAAATACGAGGGTCTTTAGCGACCACAGCGACCGGTTTCCGGTTCCCTTCGATGTCGTTGAACCCTAGAACAACGGAAGCTGACTGAGCGAGGCTCATCGCCAGTTCCGGGGTTAGGAGTTGGTTAGCTCTGCCGCGCACACCATCGGTGCCGAATAGTCGAGTCATGTATCTATCCTACGAGTACGGCGGAGTGTTCTTGACCCCGCCGCATACGAGCACACCGCGAGCGATGCTGTAGTAGCATCACCCGCGGCGTGGCAAATAGCGATCTAAAGAGTTATCTAGCAGCCCGCTCACGCGAGGGGCTGGCTACTTATCTGATACGAAACCATCGATGAGCGGGAACTCCCCCACTGGGCCCTCATCTGCTTCGAATACACGGTCAGCGGAACCCACGATCAGCGGATCCGGTTCGTAGACAACCTCAGGGTCCTTACCTGGGTAATCGACCGTGTTCAGGACGTGACGGATCGCTTCGAGGCGGGCACGCTTCTTGTCGTTGGACTTCACCACGGTCCACGGGGCGTCTCCGGTGTGGGTGTAGAAGAACATCGCCTGCTTAGCCTCGGTGTAGTCGTCCCACTTATCCAGGGAGGCCAGGTCCGTTGGCGAGAGCTTCCACTGGCGTACCGGATCGGTGCCGCGGGATGCGAAGCGGTGCAGCTGCTCGGCACGGGAGACCGAGAACCACAGCTTGACCAAACGGATACCGGAGTTCACGAGCATCCGTTCAAGCTCTGGGGTTTCACGCATGAACTCAACGTACTGGCGTGGGGTGCAGTACCCCATGACGCGCTCAACACCGGCACGGTTGTACCACGAGCGGTCGAACAGCACGATCTCACCACCGGATGGCAGGTGCTGGATGTAACGCTGGAAGTACCACTGGGTCTGCTCAACCTCGGTTGGTTTCGCGAGTGCAACAACGCGGGCGCCGCGCGGGTTCAGGTGCTCGGTGAAACGCTTGATCGCGCCACCCTTACCTGCGGCGTCACGGCCTTCGAAGATGATGACGAGGCGCTCGTCGTTATCCTGCATCCAGCGCTGCATCTTCAGCAGCTCGATCTGCAGTTTGCGCTTCTCTTTTTCGTATTCGCGGCGGCCGAGCTTCTTCTCGTATGGGTAGCCCTGGCGCCATGCGTCGTCATCGAGCTCGAGCTTCGAGATCCTGTCTTCGGCTTCGTCCTTAATAGGGTCGAAGCGGGTCTCGCTCTTATCGAGCTCTTTGTAGTCCACGTCATCTCCAAACTGCTTCAGGAACTCGTCTTTTTCCTCACGACGGTTGCTCGTACCGCTCACGGTGTACAGCGCTTCTTCGCCATTGAGCTCGCGGTTCGGTTCCGCCGCCATCGGGGTCTGCTCCTTCGAAGCATCCGATGCGTCGGCTGGCTTCACGTCTTTGTCCTCGACCGTGTTCGCCTCGCTCTGGGCTTTGGAGTTATTGCTGCTGCCTTTTCGTGAGGTAGCCATGCGATTCCTTCTTCAGGGTGAATGATGCAAACGTTGGCAGGATAAACCACTCCCACCATTCCCATTTTACGTTAGAAAAGGGCTACTTTGCGTGTTTCGTAAGGGCCATCACAGGCATCCCGCGTCACGATGGGCGCGCGGGCTGAGCCGGCTGGGCGCTCAGGCAGGGTTGCCAAACATGCGCGCGGACAGGGCCAGCTGGTTGCCGTGCGGGGTTAAACGAGCGGGTGGCCCGCCCCAAAGGGACGAGCCACCCGCGCATACACACTCCAGCGGGAGGTGTGTGAGCGAAAATTAACGCTTCGAGTACTGTGGCGCCTTGCGTGCCTTCTTCAGACCAGCCTTCTTCGACTCGATGACGCGTGCGTCACGGGTTAGGAAGCCAGCCTTCTTGAGTGCTGGGCGGTTGTTCTCGCGGTCAATCTCATTGAGCGCACGAGCGATACCGAGACGCAGGGCACCGGCCTGGCCGGATGGGCCACCGCCGTGGATGCGAGCGATCACATCGTATGCGCCTTCGAGTTCTAGAACGGTGAACGGATCGTTCACTTCCTGCTGATGCAGCTTGTTCGGGAAGTACTCGGCGAGTTCACGGCCGTTGAGGGTCCACTTGCCGGAGCCAGGGACAACGCGAACGCGTGCGATCGCGCGCTTGCGGCGGCCAACAGCGGAACCAGCAACGGTCAGGTTGCGTGGGGTTGCTTCGGTTGCTTCTGCAACCGGCGCGGATTCAGTCGTGTAGGTCGAGGGAACCTGGCCCTCGGTGAGCTCTTCGTTCTGAGCCACTTTAGTCTCCTTAGAAGATGTCCGTTATCGGGTGGCCCAGTGTTACTGGGAGACCTGCGTGATTTCGAAGGTCTTAGGCTGCTGAGCGGCGTGTGGGTGCTCTGCACCGCGGTACACCTTCAGCTTGGTCAGCTGCTGCTTACCCAGGCGGGTGTGAGGCAACATGCCCTTGACAGCCTTCTCCACTGCGAGCGTCGGGTTCTTCTCCAGAAGCTCAGCGTAGTTGGTGGAGCGCAGACCGCCCGGGAAACCGGTGTGGCGGTATGCGCGCTTCTGTTCGAGCTTGGCGCCGGTGAGGGCAACCTTCTCAGCATTGATGATGATGACGTAGTCGCCCTGGTCATTGTGTGGGGCGAAAGTCGGCTTGTGCTTACCGCGCAGCAGGGTTGCGGCCTGGCTTGCGAGGCGGCCCAAAACAACGTCCTCAGCGTCGATGATGTACCAATCGCGCTCGACGTTTTCGGCCTTAGGAGAGTACGTACGCACTGTTCTTTTTGCCTTCGGTTGAATACTGGTCAGACGGTCTCGAGCTGGTTGTCGTGAGGTAACCAGGGTTCGCACCGCCGTGCGGATGATGCGCCGGCGCACACGCGCTACGGGTGAGGGCCGTAGCCGGTTCGCTTACTCTCTTGCGCTGTTCACAGACCAGAGGTCCTGCAACTGGACCGTCACGTAAACAGGTGGTGTCAAGAGCGCACTGCGCAACAGCTATCTAGTCTAGCTTAAACTCCTCGCCGATGACCAACCTATGGTGACCAGCATCTCCTAGCTCGGCTGTCCTGGGCCAACTCCCCCACACCGAGTCCCTATTCCTGATCCCTGCGGGCGCGGGTCGCATCTGCGCGGGCCGCCGCCGCATCGTCATCAGGGTAATCAACATCTATCAAGACCAACGCGTGCCCGGCGGCCATCTTGGTGTTCGCATCGCGCACCCGCTCCCCTAACCGTTGCGCAGGCCAGTCCACGGGGCGCGTACCTTCGCCTACGCTGATGAGCGCACCGACGATCGTGCGGACCATGTGGTGACAGAACGCGTCCGCGCTCAGCCGAGCCTCAACGAAACCCTCAGGCGAGCGCGTCACGCTGATCTCTTGGAGGTCGCGGATCGTAGAGGAATGCTCGCGCGGCTTACAGAACGACAAGAAATCGTTGAGCCCCAAGAGCCCCTGAGCGGCTTCGTGCATCGCCGCTGGGTCGAGTTCGCGTGGATGGAACAGCACGTCGTTGCGGCGGAGCGGATTCCAACGATGCGCCCCATCAGCAATGAGGTAGCGGTAGTGGCGGCGCAGAGCGGAGAAGCGCGCGTCAAACCCCGGAGGGACTGCGCGGGCTGAGTCGATGATGACGGCTCGGTCCGTGGCGCGGGCGAGCACCGCGTTGAGGCGCCGCACCAGAGTTTCTTCGATGCGCGTCGATCCGTCCCGTACCGTGAGCTTGGCAATCGCTTCCGGGGAGAGGTCGCAGTGGATCATCTGGCCTAGCGCGTGTACTCCCGCATCCGTGCGCCCCGCAACCACCGTGCGCACCTCGGTTCGCGTGATCGTGAACAGCGCATCTTCGACAGCATGCTGCACACTCGGTTGATCCGGCTGCCGAGCCCACCCACTGAAAGGCGTGCCGTCATACGAAAGTCGAATCGCGAACCTCTGCATCTCCATCAGTCCCATCCTAGCCGTGCACACACCACCCCTACGCGCCAGAACAAAGCGGGCCCCGCATCGAACCTACGATGCGGGGCTCACCTGTGCGCTCATGCGCCGACTATTGCTGTGGGGGCGCCGGCGGGGCGGGAGGCGCTGGCGGCCTATCGTCTTCAGTTGGAGGCGCTGGAGGTGCGGGCGGCGTCGGCGTCGGCGCGGTGTTATCACCTGGAGGCGCTGGAGGTGCAGGAGGTACGGAGTTATCAGCTGGTGGAGCCGGAGGTCCAGCATCATCCGCTGGTGGTGCCGGCGGATTGTATTGCGCACGCACCGTGTTGTAGGCATTCACCTGGGAACTATGTCCGTCTCTGTTGCCCTCCCCGGCGCTCTTCAACTTAGCTGCGATCTTCTTGCGGAAAACCACCAGCAGCACAATCGCTGCGATGACGATGAGCAGGAGCACACCCATCGTGATAAACCAGGCCAATGCCGGGCCACTATAGGCGAACTCGGCATGGCCGTTGTGCAGCCCGAAGCCGTCCGCTGGTACTCCCCCCTTCACCCCGTGCATCAACGGAAGCTCAACCTTGAGCGTTGGGATGGAACTGATCGTGGTGTTCAGGTCTCGCTCAGGGGCAAAATCAACCTGAACTGTCGACTCAGGCCACAACCCACCCCCACGGTTCTCCTGCATCGAGAAGGAATTGAACGTCACCTGGACTTTTCGTTCAAGCTCCTCAGGGTTCTTCCCCTCCCATGTGAAAGTGAAGACTCGTTGGTCATCCTTCTTCTCCGAGGTCAGAGAACCATGGCTTGGAGTAAAGGCCTCCTCTAACTTTTCAACCTCTGCACCCAGTTCAGACTCTGGGACCGCTACCGCAACTTCGAAGGAAACTTTCTCCCCTACCCCGGGCTTCAACAGTGCGGTGATGCTCGTCATTTTCATGGGCTTCACATCAAGAGCATGGAACCTGTTGTCACTTGACACCTCGCTGATCGCGGTAAATATTGCTCCGTCGGTGAAACCTAGTTCATCAAGCGTCGATTGGTTGGGATATTTATAACCGTCTGTGCCTACACCCGGGGTCGAGACGTATGGTCTAAGCGGTATCGAACTCCCGTCCTCACATATCTGGGAGCAGTCCGCCTCTAGCGTGTATTCGTAGACGCGGGTAAACAACCCCTCCGGCTCGTCCAGATCGGTGATGCTAACCTCCAGGTTTTTATCCCCGAGCAAAGCACCTAAAGCGTCCTTGAGTTCAGTCTCGTCCTTGACGTCCATCACCACAGCGATATGCTCACGATCAGTTCCCACAGAACCGGGTAGCTCAACTTTTTGGGCACCGTCCGGCATTACGGAGTCAATCCACTTCTCGCGGGCCTTTCGCGCCTCTTTGTCTTCTTTGTCTTCAGAATCTAACCTGTACAGGACCGCGAAGCGGTAGCCATCAGTACGCTTCTCAATCAGCGGGGTAACTGCTATGAAACCGTGATCGGTAACCTTAGACTCTTGGAACGGAGTCCTCGGAGCCTTAGTGGACTCATTTCCAACCGACAACGTCCCGCCTCGGTCCTCGGGCCATACATTATCGGCCTTCTTCTTGCTCACAATCTTGTTGTCGACTAGCGCCTTACGTATCCATTGCAACAGTTGCCCGCTTGAGGCGTTTTCCTCCAGTGTGAATCCGTGGCGTAGCTCTGCGTTGAGACTCTCAAAGTCAACTCGTGCAGATAGGCTCCGCCCGCCGGCATCCAACGCGTTATTGAGAACTTTCTTATAGTCCTCAATATCTTTGAATGACATCGTGACGTTGACAGTGAGTTTCCGGCCCTTCTTCTTGACACTGTCAACCTTGGTACCCTCAGGCGCCGCTTTCTTGAGTGTCTTCTCGATCTTCTTCACATCGACCTTGCCGGCTTCTTTCTTGCTCAGCTCAGCCACCACAGTCATGCTGCGGGTCCCCTTGCCGTTGGCGTCCATCTTCTGGGTGGTTGTGATATCCACCGAGCACGCCGTCAGAACCAGCGAGCACAATGCCAGCAGAACCAGGAACAGCGTTGGCCAACGACGTTGGCTTTCTTTCGAGTGCGCGTGCGAGGCAACGCTTGCTTTCAGTGCGTTCATGCGGGCTTCTTTTCTGTGTTCTTGAGGTGGGTCTGTGTTCTTTAGGTGACAAGGGGTCTTAGGATGAAGAGCGGTCGTAGATGAAGAGTGGCCGGAAAGAGTGATGCTTGTCTCAAGCGTGATCTAGGCACCCAGGATATAGTGCCTCACGTTAAAAACATAAGTCCCCGCACCGTCTTTGAACTGCTCCCCTTTAGTTGGGCTGAGA
>NZ_KV788979.1:0-7054 GCF_001807395.1 Arthrobacter sp. HMSC06H05
AGAACCTTCTGAGGAGCCAACCCCAGAGCCATCTGAGTCTGAGACTCCAGCTCCAGAGCCAACCGAAACCGATACTCCGGAAGAGCCAGGCAAGAAGCCAGGTCTCGCATCAACCGGTGTCGAGAATGTCGCTGTAGGCCTCGGCGTAGCACTTCTGCTCGCTGCTGGTGGCGCAACGCTTCTCGTAGTACGTAAGCGGAAGAACGGCTAATGATGCTGTAACTGCTTGAGCATAATGTTCAAGCACAGCGAAGTGCCCTCGCAGGTCAAACCGACCGGCGGGGGCACTTCCTCTTAACGTGTCCCACTTCACTGGGGTGAAAGGATAGGCTCGGAGTAGGAAGTACAGAATGTGTTCAACCTGATCCAAGGAAGGTGATGACATGGAGATTGGTCGCTTTATCGAAGGGCAACCATGCTGGCTCGAACTCCGGACATCTGTTAGGCGCGAAGCCCTCGACTTCTACACGGGCCTACTCGAATGGCAATACGAAGACCGTGAGGGACTCACCACCGCGTTGATCCGCGGCCGCGCCGTCGCCTCAATCGTCGACAAAGTGGATGAGTCCCGTCCGGACGAATGGATCACCTACATCGCTGTAGCCTCCGTCGATGACGCAATCGAACGCGTCAAAGAAGCCGGCGGCGTCGTCCTCGAAGAAGCCCAGAACCGTCCAGGCATCGGCCGGGTCGCACTGGTGGCTGACAGCCCAGGTGAGCTCGCCGCAGTCATGGGCCTCTTGGAGATCGGCGAGCACCAAGGCTACGAGGTCTACTACAAGGCAGGCGCCCCGTACTGGCACGAACTCTACTCACGGAACTTCCCAGGCACCGTCAAATTCTTCCAAGACGTCTATAGCTGGAAAGTCCAAAACGTATCTGATGTCGTCGGCCACGAATACGTGACCCTGCAGGGCGAAGAGTCAGGCCCGGTAGCCGGCATCATGAACGCCTCGAAAGTCCTCAAAGACAACATCCCGGCAACCTGGCGTATCTACTGGGGTGTCGCTAACGCTGCAGCACAAATCGATGTAGTCGCCCACCTCGGCGGACGCGCCGCAAGCTTCCCAACCGAAACGAACATCGGCGCAGTCGCATCCGTGATCGACCCAGGCGGTGCACGCTTCCTGATCGGCTCCGGATACCCCGTGCTCTAGACAGACTGGAGACAAGCGGTTGTTGGTGCACACCCTCGTTGAGGATGTGCACCAACTGTTTTAACAGCACAGCCAGCAGGGCCTGCGCAGTGACGCCGTGTTTGCTGTAGCTGGTGGGTGTCTGCGCAGATTTAGCGGCCTGTGAGGCCCACGCTTTCCATCTGCAGCAGATGCTTCTTAGCTTGCTCGCCACCTAGGTATGCGCCGAGACGACCATCTGATCGGACCACACGATGACAAGGCAACAGTATCGGCAACGGATTGCTGGCACACGCGGTACCCGCGGCGCGTACCGCAGAGGCGTTACCGGCCGCCTCAGCTAGCTGCGCATACGTGAGCGTAGACCCGTAAGGAATCTGGGAGAGCGCCCGCTGGGCTCTAACCCGGAACCCATCGCCGTGCGGTCCATCCAGCGGGACATCGAACCCCTCCCGTTTGAGCATGAAATACTCATCGAGCTGCTTCACAGCCTCATCCGCCCACGCTTGAGCCTGCTCACGGTGCCCAGGCTCGGCCTCTAAAAGTAGGCTTTCTATCCCATCTTCTGCACACGAGGTAACGCGGTGCTTGAACTCGAGGCGAGCAATCCCTAAAGGCGTCGCTGAGACCACGAGCGTCCCGATGGCAGATGGAAGTTCAGCTACCGCGGCCACACCAAGCAACGGTTGAGACATGTTCATACTCCCGGGCTTTGTGATGCAGATGACGCCGTGCGTCGTCACATCAAGGACCAAATAAGTGTGTGGTTTTAGAATAGTTCGTCAGGTGAACCGCCATATGGCTTCACACAACATACGGAGGGCCCTCAAAATGGCTACAGAAACGCAACGAACTATCCGCACCGGCATCGTCGGCTACGGCAACCTCGGCCGCAGTGTTGAAAAGCTTATCCAGCAGCAACCCGACATGGAATTGGTCGGCATTTTCTCCCGCCGTGATTCCCTCGAAACCGAAACTCCAGTCTTCCCGGCAGCGCAAGCCTCCGAATACTCGGACCAGATCGATGTCCTGTTCTTGTGCCTCGGCTCCGCAACTGACATCCCGGAGCAAGCGCCCGGATTCGCCGAGAACTTCACCACGGTTGATACCTACGACAACCACACGTTGATCCCACAGCACCGCAAAGCCATGGATGAAGCCGCCAAGAAGGGCGGCAACGTCGCATTGATCAGCACAGGATGGGATCCGGGAATGTTCTCCCTCAACCGTACGATGGGGGAGGCATTCTTCCCGAAAGCCCAGCAGAACAGCTTCTGGGGAACCGGTTTATCGCAGGGGCACTCGGATGCGGTCCGCCGTGTAGAAGGCGTGAAGTATGGCGTCCAGTACACCGTTCCAGCAACGGACGCGATCGAAGCCGCCCGTGCAGGCGAAGGCGAGAACATCAACAAGTATGAGGCGCATGAGCGCCGCTGCTACATCGTCGCGGAGGAATCCGAGCATGAGCGGATCCGCGAGACCATCGTGACCATGCCGGATTACTTCGAGCCATACAAGACCGAAGTGAACTTCATCTCTGAAGAAGAGTTCCTACGTGACCACCAAGGAATGCCGCACGGCGGCCGCGTGATCACAACCGGTGACCTCGAAGGTAGCCGAGCCACCATCGAATATTCACTGGACCTGGAAGCCAATCCGGATTTCACCGCAGCAGTACAGGTCGCTTACGGCCGCGCGGCGGCACGCTTGGCTGCTGAAGGTCGCAAAGGAGCGGTCACGGTTCTTGAAGTTCCGCCATATCTGCTTTCGCCGACCTCCCTCGATGAGCTCGTAGAGCGAGACATCTAATGCCGCATCAACCTGAATCCGGCGGGGTGGACGTCACCACGCCGGAGATCCTGAACCGTGTTGCCCGCTCCCTGCCCGTGTGGGATCCACTACCGCCGGATAGCGCGTATGTTGAGTTGACCCACCCGGACGGTGCCCGCGTCCGTATCACAGCTGACGCGCTCATCGGCCGGCAACCCGGGGAGCACGCCGGGGAAGAAGGCGTGATCGGTGTGCCAGTTCAAGACCCGCACAAAAGTGTCTCCCGCGTGCACGCGAAGCTGTGGGTGACACCGTCCGCCCCGCCTTCAGTGAGCGATGCCGGGTCAGGAAACGGTACCCTTGTTCAACGCGGTGAGGACTATATTTCTGTTGAAGAGAACCCCGAACCGCTTGAAGATGGCGACATCATCTGGTTAGGTGACGTTGGATTGCGGACAACACTCCAGCATTAAACCTGCACGGTAGGAGCGGCACGGTAGAGAAACTCTACGGTAGAAAAACTATGGACCAGTACGAAACTGCCCACGGCGCCCGGCTCTGTGCCCACTACTTGCAGCGCGCCGTATCCGCGTGGCTCGCAGAGCCAGCTCCACACCAATGGATGGGGTTGCTTTCGGAGTTCTACGGGGCCTATGTGGCCGTGCCGGTCAACGAGTTCGGGCAACCGGTGACCTATGTTCATGAGGGTCAGCTCGCGGTTCCGGCGCACACCAGGCGCGAGGCGGTACCTGCGTGGTGTGCCAGAATCGGGTTGCAAGAAATCCCGGGTGTGAACATCATGCTCGGGGATGAACTACTGGAATACCTTGCTGCGCGGCATCCTGATCATTGCGTTGTATTAGACCCGCAAGAAGCGGGTATCGCTATCTACCCTGTTGATGAATACGTGGCAGGATATTCGCGTTTCGGCCGTCTCAAAGCGGCGCTACGTCGGGGCGAGGAAGGCTATCAACACCCGGCGGGGGAAGTGATCCAGGAGCTTCTCAAGCCTGGCGCCGAGATCGTGTATATGCTCAGTCCCGGCAGCGGGCTTCGGCCGGGGGAGCAGCCGTATCCGCAGTTGGTTAACAAACCAGCTGATGGCGTCGGTGTGGGCAACGGTGCCTCGGCGGGTGATGCCGCCGTGGCAGGCTATGCCGGCGCGCCGCCCGGCGGTGTTGTGGCTTGCCCCTTGTTCACATCGGCGCTTGAAGTGTTCCGTTTTCAGCCGCAAGCTGGAGCCGCTCAAACCAGTGTTGAATGGTTCCGCCGATACCTGCCAGCAGGCCTAGCGATCTGTATTGATCCGGCCGCTGACGGTAAGGTTATAGAACTTAGCGCCCAAGAATTGAACACAGCTGGTTTCTGGTTGTGACGCTGTGAAAGATAGTTGGGTCAAAGCAAACGCTCAGCATGCGATAAGGTTGTGACAGTTGTTAACACGAGTGAAGGAGTGGTCATGACTCAGGGCCAAGCGGATGGCCGCGGATATGGCGTGGAACCCTCCACCCAGACAACCTCAGTCGCCCTGCCACCAGTCAGCGACGAGGTCATTGCAAAATACCGTTTGTCTGAAGAAGAACGCCGTGCAGTAACGGCTCTTCCACAGGATTCAGCGCTACTGCTCTCCAACGAGGGTGAAGTCAAAGGCGCACGCTTCCTGCTGGATAAGGACGTGACCACGGTAGGACGCCGTCCGGATTCAGACATTTTCCTCGACGATGTCACCGTGTCCCGCAAGCACGCCGAATTCCGCCGGGAAGGCCGCGTGTTCCGTGTGGTTGACTCCTCGAGCCTCAACGGCACCTACGTCAACGGAGACCGCGTTGACGAAGTAGAGCTGCGTTCCGGTAGCGAGGTGCGCATCGGCAAGTACGTCTTGAAGTTCTACCAGCCACTTCCAGAGCAGTGACAAGACACAGAAGCCTTGACGTAGTTTTGGGTCGAAGCTCGGCTGCCGCGGCAGCGGCGCCGGCTACCGGCCCGAGCCGAGAACCTGCGCGCGCACCACGTAAAGGCGTCAAGAACATCGGCGATGTCCTAGCCATCCTGCAAGAAGATTTCCCGGCAGTGACGGCCTCGAAGATTCGCTTCCTCGAAGAAAAAGGCCTCATCACCCCGGCCCGCACCGCAGCCGGGTACCGCAAGTACACCTCCTCGGATGTTGAACGTCTGCGGTTTATCCTCGCGCTACAGAGGGATCAGTACCTTCCGTTGAAGGTCATCAAAGAACACCTCGATGCGGTCGATGCGGGGGAGAACCCGCAAGCTCTGCCTGGCGGAACTACGATCGCTCCACGCGTACTTGATGAGGTGGAAGCCGAACAGATCGCAGGCCACGTGCGCCCGCTCACGCGCGCCGAGTTGGCTGGCCGTGCAGGAGCATCGGTCGCTTTCGTCGATGAGCTGGTTGAGCTTGGCATGATCGCCGCCGGTGAGGATGAACTCTTCGGCTCGAACGCCTTACAAAGCGTCATTGCCGCGTTGCGTCTAGCCGAGTATGGTGTTCAGCCGCGTCACCTGCGCCTGGTCCGTACCGCCGCGGAACGAGAAGCCGCACTCATCGAATCAGTCGTGACTTCATCGCATCCGCGCCGCGACTCGACCTCCTCCGCGCGCGCCGCTGACCAAGCCGAGACGATGGCCGAGGCGCTATCAGTGCTTCACCGCGCGATGCTGCACAGCCGCATCGACCATTTCGACCGCTAGAGAACGCCCAACCAGGGAGTGTTTCTGTGACGTTAGAAGGTTATCGAGCCGTTTCTGTAGAGAACGCGTTGATCGAGTTGCCTTCGCAGCAACCCGTTGTGGTGATGCATGAAATCACTGGGGACCGGGTGTTTCCGTTGTGGATCGGCTCAGCTGAATTCGCGGTGATCTCCAACTTATTGGATGGAAGCCCCGCCAAACGCCCCCTCACGCACGACCTCCTGCTGGACATAGTCGATGCCCTGGATGCCAACATCTTGCGTGTGCGGATAGTGGACGTGGACGACATGACCTTCCACGCCCGGATCGACCTCGACAACGGCCGTGAAGTGGACTCCCGCGCATCCGACGCCGTGATACTAGGGTTGCAGCTGGACGTGCCGATCCTGATCACGAGCGAGCTTCTGGATCATGTAGGCGTAGTGCGCCCTGTGGACGAAGACCCCGGCGCAACTGAGGCTCAAGTTGAGGAATTCAAAGAATTCTTGGAAGGCCTCGACCCTTCGGATTTCAAGGATTGACCCGTCAGCTTTTAGAGATTGAACGCGACACGCCTTCAAGTTAAACATGAAGGTCTTTGACCACGGGGCATATTCGGCCTAGTTTCTTAACTAGAAGAGTCTCCTCTTTACGACCTTGTTGTCTCACATCACTCGCATCCGAGAACTGCAAGGTTTAGAGCCGACCCAGTTCTCGAAGATTTGAACGCAAGGAGAGCGTACGTGACTCGCGACGTAGACCACCCGGATGTAGGCCATGTGGCGCCCGGAAGCCAGGGAATGCTGTTCGATGACGACCTCCCTGTGTTAGATGAAGCTGCGGGGTACCGCGGACCTACCGCATGCAAAGCTGCTGGAATCACGTACCGCCAGCTGGACTATTGGGCTCGCACCGGGCTTGTTGAACCAACCGTGCAGACCGCCGCAGGATCCGGCTCGCAACGGCTCTACAGCTTCCGCGACGTGCTCGTTCTCAAGGTTGTGAAGCGTCTGCTGGATACCGGCGTGTCCCTCCAACAGATCCGCACTGCAGTCGCGACCCTGCGTGAACGCGGGGTAGACGACCTCGCGCAGATCACCCTTATGTCCGATGGCGCATCGGTTTATGAATGCACCTCAGCTGACGAGGTGATCGACTTGGTCCAGGGCGGACAAGGCGTATTCGGTATCGCTGTGGGGCGAGTGTGGCGCGAAGTTGAATCCTCGATCTCCGAGCTACCGGTTGATTATGCGCGCAACGAAGACAACCCAGCACCCGTTGCACACCCAGAGGACGAACTCGCACGCCACCGGGCACGCAAGTCCGCCTCCTGAACAGATACCCCAGCGGACTAGCCACGTAGCCTAACTGGCCTACCCTGCCACAGGTAAGGCAGAACAGAACTTAAACGGCTGTGGGGCTGAGACGAATTGTCGTCTCAGCCCCACAGCCGTTTAATG